>JBPCXW010000054.1:0-6916 GCA_051008185.1 Gammaproteobacteria bacterium | reverse complement strand
GGGCATGACCGATGGCCGCTGCACTTCGGCATGGTCTATCTTGGGACGGTCGATGCCCGGCTTAATCGGGTCATCCGGCCAGTCGGGGTGTAAACCATGTGCCCGGTCTCAAATGTCAACCATGTGCCCGGTTCTTCACACAAGGGCGCAAGCCCGTAGTGGCTCAGGTGGGGGGACATTACAAAATAAAACACTGTAAAGTTACTAAACAATGGCAAAGCAAAAAAATCAGGATACACAACACCCCCCGCCACCCGTCGGGGTGTCCAACCTCACCCCACCACTCTTACCAGCACTAGCACTACTACTCATAATAGCCGCCGCCTTCTGGCCGGCCTTCTCCGCCGCTTACATCTGGGATGACATTACCTTCCTGCTCGATTCCAAACCCGTGCAGGGGGGGCTGGATGGGTTGTATGACATCTGGTTCAGACCCGGCACCACCACGGTAGAAGGCCACTACTGGCCGATGCCCTACACCTTCTTCTGGCTGGAACACAAACTGTGGGGATACAACGCACTCGGTTACCACACCGTGAACATCCTGCTACACGGCATCAACACACTACTACTATGGCGACTACTAACACACCTGACAATCCCCGGCGCCTGGCTGATCGCCGCCGTGTTCGCGCTACACCCAACCCATGTGGAACCGGTAGCCTGGATAATCTCCCGCAAGGACATGCTCAGCACCTTGTTCTATCTGCTCACGGCAAGCTACTGGTTCCACTACCGCGAACAACCGCAAGACGGCCGCAGCCCGGCACAACAAATCCTCCCATACTTACCGATACTGCTACTACACACCGCCGGAATGCTCAGCAAAACCGTCGTGATCACCTTACCCGTCGCGTTACTGATCTGCGTATGGTGGCAACACGGCCACATCACCCGGCGCGACCTCCGACTCGTAGCGCCACTATTCATACTCGGCTTCATCATCGCCGCACTGGATTACAACTACTACACCGGCCGCGCCATCATCGGTTTCAATTACGAATGGTACGAGCGACCGTTC
This sequence comes from Gammaproteobacteria bacterium, assembly GCA_051008185.1. Taxonomy (GTDB): domain Bacteria; phylum Pseudomonadota; class Gammaproteobacteria; order Eutrophobiales; family Eutrophobiaceae; genus CAXMWX01. The sequence goes on along the minus strand of JBPCXW010000054.1, from coordinate 5,895 downwards.
ATCATCTTCAAGGCATTGTGGATGTATGTCGGCACACTGCTGTGGCCGCACCCGCTGCCGGTGATCTATCTGATATGGGATGTGTCCCCGGCCAACCCGCTGAACTGGTGGCCGCTACTGGCCACTCTGCTTGCGGCGCTGGCACTGTGGCTGACAAGGTATCGTCTCGGGCGCGGCCCTGTGGCCGGGGTATTGTTCTTCGTCGTAACCTTGTCGCCGATGCTGGGTTTCGCCGACAACAGTTACATGGGGATCTCGTTCGTTGCGGATCGCTATCAATATCTGGCCAGCGTCGGCCTGACGGCGGTGCTGATCGGTGCCGCCATCCGCGTCTGCCAACATTTTTCCGGACAACACCTCGTGCTACGCGGCGCACAAACACTGGCCGCACTACTATTACTGAGTTACGGCCTGCTAACTTTCCAGCAGGCACAAATTTATAAAGATTTTTTCACTTATTTCAGCTACATCTCCGAAGTCAATCCCGAAGAGTATCAAGGCCACTACAACCTGAGCCTCGCCTACCTTGACCGCGAAGAATACGAAAACGCAGAGCGGGCCGCCCGCCGCGCCATTGAACTCCGCCCGGAAAGCGATCAGGCTTACCAGAATCTGGCAGTCGCACTAAACAATCAGGAACGCTATGAGGAAACATTGGAAGCATTGAAACAAGTCGCCGCACTGACCAAACCCAGTGCGGAAAATTATTACCACAGTGGATTCATGGCCTCCAAAGTAGGGCGGATGGACGAGGCAGAGCAACTGCTACTACAATCTCTGCAACTTGATCCGGATTCTAAAGAGGCCCGCAACCATCTGGCATTCGTTTATCTGGAAACAGCGCGCTACGAAAAAGCAATAGAACTAGACCCAAACATCCGCCAATCCCTGGAACACGCCGCCTCCCAACTTTTCAACGAAGGCAACTACAAAGACGCCCTGAAAAACTACCAACACATCATCGGCATGGACCCAAACAACGCCCAAATCCTTTTCAACCACGGCCTGACACTGGAACGCCTGCAACGCCTGCCGGAGGCACAAAAAAGCTACCAACAATCCCTGTCCATAGACCCAAACTACCAACAAACCCTGAACCAACTGGCAGCCCTACACTTCACCGCCAAACGCTACCAGCAAGCCCTGAAACTCTACCGCCACCTGCTAACCCTGAACCCCGACAGCGCCGAGGCCCACTCCAACCTCGGCTCCGCAATGGCCCAGTCCGGCAATTTCCGGGAAGCCATCAAACATTTCGAACGCGCACTGGAACTAAACCCGGAACTCCCGTCGGCGTTGATAAACATAAAACTAGCCCGCCAGAGGTTGGGGGAGGGGGGGTGAGGCATCATTTTTAGTAAATAAAATGTGATAAATGTCACATTGCGGTATTGAAATATGGGATTTATGCGTTACAATCGTGGGGCTGTAGACGTTTGGAGGGAATCTTGAACAGGGATTCGTGTTGTTCGCACAAGCATTTCCCTGTTGAAGCCATAAAACTTGATGAATAATTTATCTGCGTGTGAAAAAAGGTTTACTTATGATAGCTAATAACTCAATTGCCGAAGAAAGGATTGACCAACAGCCAGAAGGAGGCGATGAAGGGGTTGAGGGCCTTCAGGAATCACCTGAAAGCCTTGGTGGTTATCCGATTGATAAACTACTAATCCGGCGAGAGAGTCGCACCATTTATGAAACTATTCGGCGAATCAAGGAGGGGCGTTATATTATGGACCCGGATTTTCAGCGTGGCTTTGTTTGGGATCCAAAAAAGCAGAGTCGCCTGATTGAGTCCGTTATTATGCGCATTCCGCTACCTGTCTTTTATTTGGCAGAGGATGATCAGGGCAAGATGATTGTAGTTGATGGCTTACAGCGGCTTGCCACGTTTTGTCGTTTTAGAAACGGCGAACTGAGATTGAATCTTCCGCAGAGAGAAGAACTGGATGGCAAGTTTTTTGATGACCTCATTCCAAAGTATCAGAATCGCATTGAGGATTTTAATCTGACTTTCTATGTTATTGATTACCAAGTTGAGGATCAGGCGCGTTTGGATATATTTGAACGTGTCAATAGTGGAGAACCACTATCTCGCCAGCAGATGCGCAATGCACTCTATTCCGGTCCAGCCACTATCTTTTTGAGGGAGGAAGCCGAGTCAGCTATTTTCATACAGGCAACCGGGAGGAGCCTTAACACAAAGACAATGCGGGATCGGGAGTTTGTCAATCGCTTCTGCTCGTTTTACCTGCTAGGTGTGGAGGAATACAAGGGAGATGATATGGATGGGTTCCTCTCCCGTGGGCTCGAGAAGATGAATGACATGGAAAAGGGAGAATTGGAAGACCTGTCCAGGGTTTTTCAACAGAGCCTTAGCAATAATTTTAAAATATTTGGCAAACACGCCTTTAGAAAATCCATGGCGTATGGGAAACATACTAGACGCTCAGTACTGAATGCTTCCCTTTGGGATGTTATGTCCACCGAGTTGGCGAAGTACACAACCCAGTATGTTGCTGAGAATAAGGACGATCTCAAACTCTCACTTGTGGGTCTAGTGGCCAAGCCAGAGTTTAGCGACACAATAACACTCGGTACTGGTGGTGTTAAAAAAGTACAAAAACGATTTAAAATGCTCCAATCTGTTTTGAAATATATCTAATGCTGACCGAGATTGAACTAAAGCAATTCAAGTGTTTTGAACACCTTACTCTGCCATTGCGTCCGCTTACTGTATTATCCGGCGTTAATGCTTCCGGCAAATCTTCGGTGATACAAGCATTACTTCTTCTGCATCAGACTACACAAGCGGAAAAATATGCAAAACATCTAATCCTGAATGGTTCAGCAGTGAATCTCGGCACAACACTTGATGTGGTAAATAAAGCATCGGGACGAGACACTATAGAGATAGGACTACGGGCACAATACGACGAACACGAAGCACGGTTTGGCTGGTGCTTTCAGGATGAGAAGCGTGATCAAATGTCTATGCCAATAGTCAGTTTCCAAGGCGCTGATGGTACTGTATGGAAGCGTGAAGACTTTATATCTTTGACTTACCTCTTTCCTCACAGTATAGGCCGTATAGAGGTAGGTCGAGCACAAGGTACTGAAGATTTTGTTGTAGAAGTATTAAGATCTATTTTTTCTGGCGGAGTAGCTTATCTTTCTGCCGAACGAGCCGGACCGCGTGATATTTATTCGTTGAATGATGATGCTCTATATATCCCCATGGCTCCTGATGGCGAAAACGCAGCAGGTATTTACTTTACATCCAAAGACAAAAAGGTTTTACAAGAACTGTGTATCGCAGAAATCGCACCGACTTTTGCTCGGCAGGTGGAGGCATGGATGGGACGTTTTTTCCCGGGTTTCGCAATGGAAGTTGACCGCATTCCTGATACCAACTGCGTCACATTGGGTATCAGAACTTCGGGTGAAACCGGCTTGTTGCGTCCTGCCAATACCGGCTTTGGTGTAACTCAGGTTATGCCGTTGATCATTGCCGCTCTGTCTCTAAAAAAAGATGATTTGCTTCTGGTAGAAAATCCTGAAGTCCATCTCCATCCTGCCGGTCAGGCGGAGATGGGGCGTTTCCTCAGTCAGGTGGCGAAGGCTGGGGTACAGGTTATTGTTGAAACCCATAGTGACCATGTACTGAATGGTATCCGTCGGGCTGTCAAGGGCAAGGTGCTGCCTTGCACAGATGTAGCGTTACATTTTTTTGGCGGCGATAAAAGCAAGTCACAAGTTGAAAGCCTTGCTATGAATGATCAAGGAAGTATTGATTACTGGCCAAGTGGTTTCTTTGATCAATTTGACAAGGATGCCGCACATTTTGCGGGCTGGGACTGAGTTGGGAATTGCACAAAGATGGACCTTCTTTTTAACGATTTGTCTATTCACGGTCAGTTTCACGATGTCAAAAAATTCTGTGAAGCATTGGACTGTGTAATGGAAATGCGGAAGATTGTTAAACGCAATGGACCTGACGACCTTTATTGGCATTCCTCGTTTGCGACGACCCGGCCCGTCAACGAAATGCCTATACAACAAGTCGTCTATCAAGGTTTTACTCATGATAAAAATCGCGGCTTTATGAGTTGGCTGAGCACAAGCCCTTATTGGGATGATCCGGAAATCCGGTGGCATAGTAAAGACGATTGGATTGAGCATGACAATCACATCGTAACCGATAAAGCACCCGCAGAAGCCGCTATACGCCAACACCACGGGTCAGAGTGCGGGCTGGTTAGTCTCACACCTTCAGACTGGAAGCGCACGCCACTGACGATGATCTGGTGTAATCGCGGAGAGGGACTAGATAATGAAACAATCGATATAAAAAACTGGTGGAAGCTAGAGACGCTTGAGAGCGCACTCCATGATTTGGAGCCATCACCGCAGTCTTGGCAAGAAATGGAGGAACGAGCGAAGGGCCGGTGTGATCGCCTTGACTTTGCTGAAAATTGCTTTGTGGCATTGAATTCTGTTCCCTTTTCTCGCAGTTCAGCAAAAAAGGCATTAGGACTTTTCGGTATATTGAATAAGATTGCAAACAAATACGACGATCAAGGACAACGTACTGCCGAAGGCCACAAAATTCACCGAGATCATTTTCAAGGAGACAAGGCATGGTTCTCAGATTCTTCAGATAGTGAGAAGGCTAGATATGCAAATGAATTGACCTTTAATAGCCCTGATGGCAACCTTGTGCTTTGCTCATGGCATGGAAAAATCAAATATCCGAACAACCCTCTACGTTTCCATTTTGAGTGGCCTGGTCGTCGCGCCGATGGAAGAATTTTCGTTGCCTACATAGGCCCTAAATTAACAAAGCAATGAAATTCACGAAACGGTTACCAACGCATCGGATTCTCCTCACCCCCATCCCCCTACCAAAGCAGTCTCTGCCTCCTTTGGCTCTTCACTACTCCCTGAAGGCCCGTTCGTAAAACTTCTTTAAAAATAAGTTAAAACCGGTTTCGTAGCACTACCTTTAAGCGCGGCATACTCTATAGGTATGCCAATTCGTTTAGTGATACGAACCGAAATATCAGCCAATGTGGAACACCAGTTGCCGGCTGCACCACAGTTATGCCAAGCTTCCCACCATTCAGAATTTGCCAATACTTGAACTATTGGTTTGTTATTTGAAACCTCGCAGCCAAGACACTGCTCAGCATCCCGCACAAAATCACCAATGTTCGCCTGGACAATCGCTGCATACCGCAACCCTTGCATTAGTGCGGCTGGTGGTGACTCACCCCTGTTTCCTTTTTGACATTTCACTTTAAGCTCATGAACGATCAATCGCCCTTGATCAGTAACCCCCAAAAGATCAATTTTACCAATGCCTTTGTCTGACTGACGTGCCTTCAACGGCACCTGATAATCCAGGAACTTGAACCAGCCTCCATCCTTGCGAGGCCAGTGGCGCTTCATCCTCCGGAGTTTAACGGCACAATGCTCCTCATGCCGATTGCTGTTTTTTGCGGGAGGTTTTTCCGCATGACACACAAAATATTTTTTGCCGACAGATGACCGGCGTGGTGCCGACTTGACACAACACGCATATTCCTTGGCCAATGCCTCAACATCAATGGTACTGATGCACTTTTCCAGAGCAGTCGCCGGCCACTTCGCCTCATACAAAATTGAAGTCGTCATATTTTATTCTCCTTATTGATTTCTTTTGCACGATACCCTTGCTGTGCGGTTATGTCTTAACTAAGTAGTCAAAAATGTGACTTTGATCACATTTTGTGGCAAAAAAGTTTTCGGGGGTTACTGCTCCCCCCTTGAGGGGGAGCCAAAGCAGGCGAAGCCTGCTTTGGTGGGGGGACTTGGTTTCGGGAAACTATGGCCCCCCACCTGAGCCACTGCGGG
>JBPCXW010000053.1:0-6134 GCA_051008185.1 Gammaproteobacteria bacterium | reverse complement strand
ATCCCGAATGATCGCCTGTCCGGTCTCACCCCGGATGAATTGAATGTATTGTTGCGCCAGATCTGGTTGAACATGCTTGTGCCGTTGCGGATTGACCATGATGACATGATAGGGATTGAATAACTCTACGCCACCTTCACTGAGTATCACCAGACTGACCTTGTCGCGGTAAGCCAACCAGGTGCCGCGATCAACCAGAGTATAGGCCTGCTTGTTATCGGCAATTCTCAGCACCGCACCCATGCCCTGCCCCACTGACAGATACCAGTCACCAGCAGGTTGAATCGCCGCCGCGCGCCATAGCGATTGTTCTTTTTTATGGGTGCCGGAATCATCCCCGCGAGAGATAAAGTCCGCCCCGCCATCCGCGATAGCCTGCAAGGCCTGGCCGATAGAGGCCGTGTCCCTGACCGCAACCGGATCATTTTCCGGCCCTGCGAGCACAAAATCATTGTGCATGACCGGCAATCTCCCGACCCCGAAACCGGTCGCAACAAATTCCTTCTCCGCTGCGGGGGCATGTACCAGTAGCACATCTACATCCCCGTTTTCACCCAGCTTCAACGCCCTGCCCGTGCCGACGGCAATCACATTGACCCGGATGCCTGTCGCCTGCTCAAACGGCGGATGTAACACCGCCAGCAAGCCCGAATTATCGGTACTGGTAGTAGTGGCCAGACGCAGGCGTTGCTCAGCCGCCGCCGCAACGGAAAGTTGCAACAGCAATATGCCGATAATAGCGGTTATTTTGTTCACAAGACTTTTCATGCAAAAATAATATGCTAACATATCAAAAACAGAATAAACCGGAGGGGCGGATTATGGCAGGAGGATGGGCACCTGACAATGCAGTGAACGACCAGATAGAAAGATCAATCAAGGATGAGTTGTCACGGCTAAAAGCCGAACAGGCCCTGGGGGGTGAAAGCCTGACCCATTGTGCTGAATGTGATGAGCCAATCCCCGAGGCCCGTCGCAAGGCGATCCCGGGGGTGCGACTCTGTGTAGAGTGTCAGCAAGAGCGGGAACAGGATGCGGACTCTGATCCGTATCACGGCGTCAATCGGCGGGGTAGCAAGGACAGTCAGCTAAGATAACAAGCTTGCCTGTGCCGGGACATACATATAACTTTTACTTCACATATACGATATGAAGATTGAATTTGACGAAACTCTGGAGAGCTTCCAAAAAGCCCTCCTGCTCAAAAAACTGATTGAATACGCCCGTTCCCATGAACTGGTTGATAGCCATGATCTGGATATTGTCGCTGACATCCACCAAGCTCTTGATCAGTTTCTGGAACAGGAAACATTTCAGGTGTACCGTGCCGATGAAGTATTAAGCCACCGTTTTGACGAAATAGAAGAACCCAACCCGATAAAGAGACTATGGCGCTCCATCAAGATCCTGTCCGGCCCCAGCCGTCAGGAGCGGGAACTCAGCGAACAACGCCGAACTCTGGTAGCAAAAGCAGAACAAGCCGAAATAATCTCCCGCGAAACCCTGGCGGAAATGGCCGAGGTGGGACGGCAACGGGATACTGCGCTGGAAAAACTTGCTGCTTTGGAGAAACGATTGGGGACGAGGGAAGAGAGTTGAAAACGGGTGCCGGAATTTGAGCGGCACAAATCCTGTTGCTTCAAATGAAAACAACTAACAGTAACATCCCCAGTAATAAGCGATAGATCACATACGGTAGCATCGCGATTTTGTTTAGTAGCTTCAGGAAATAGTGGATCGCCAGCAAGGCGCTGGTGAATGAGACCAGAATTACGACGCATAATTGTAGCCAGTCTGTTTGTGCCTGCTCATTTACCAGATGTGACAACTCATAAGCGGCGGCCATCATGATCGCCGGGATGGCGAGCAGGAAGGCAAAGCGTGAGGCTGTGTTGCGATCCAGGCCGAGTAGCAGGCCGGCGGTGATGGTGATGCCGGCGCGGGAAGTGCCGGGGATCAGGGCCAGGGTTTGCATGATGCCTATGATTATGGCGTCGCGTAGATGTATGTCTTGTATGCCGCGTTGGCGTTTGCCTGTTACATCGGCCCACCATAACAACAGGGCGAAGGCTATGGTTGCGGTTGCGATAATTAGCGGGTGACGCAAGTTTGGATCAAGTAATACAGCTATGGCGACACCGGCGATGACCATCGGCAGGGTGGCTATCAGTAGATACCAGGCGAGTCGGCCTTGTTGCGACACAGGCCGGGTAAAAGAATCGCACCAGCCTTTGGTCAGTTGCAATACATCGCGGCGAAAATAATGCAGCACCGCTAGCAGGCTGCCTGCGTGCGCCGCCACATCAACGGCACGGCCCTGGTCCTGCCAGTGCGTCAGTTGCGGCAACAGGATCAAATGGGCTGAGCTGGATATGGGCAGGAACTCGGTTAGTCCCTGTATCAGCCCCAATAGCAGTGCGTGCAAAAAATCCAACTGTCACCTCTTATAGATGTTGTAACTGACTGTTAAATGCAAAACCGGTCAATGCTTCATCAAAGTTTTTACCAAGACCGATTACCTTGAACTTCTCCCCCATCTCGCCCGGTAACAACAACAGCTTCGCCTGTGCTGCCAGTTGTAGTGCAGTCCCCTGCCCGTGTGCCGCCAGTTCGTTGATTTGGCGATCCGGCTCACAGGCCAGTAAAAAACCGGCTTGCGTAGTATAACCGGCAACTGTCAGACCGGCCTGCACAGCATAATCGGCCACGGCGGTAAAATCCACTGCCGCAGTGATGTCCTGCAAGCCCGGGTAATAGAAAGGATCGGCATGCGCCCGGTGTTGATAGTGACATAACAGAGTGCCATCGCTGCGTTGTGGATGATAATACTCGCTGCGACCGTAACCGTAGTCGCTGAATAAAATGATGCCCTGATTCAGACACCGGGCCAAACTGTTTATCCAGGGCCTGTGCCTGAGATTGATTTCACTGGTATAACCAGCGGGCAGTTTTTCATCAAGCCCCCGGATGATATTGTCCGCCTGCTGCTGCAACTCTTCAGGTGCCGCCCTTTCCACCCAGCAAAAACTATCTTGCTGATGTGCTACACAACACTCTCGTATCGTTTCCGAACCGAAGCTGATCCGTTTCACCGGCATCGCATCCAGCACCTCGTTACCAAGCACGATACCGTTGAACCCTTGTTCGGGCAACTGCTCCAGCCAATGCACCCGCGACATCAGTTGCGGTATGCTTTGTTGCAACAACTGTTGTTGATGCCGTTTCAGTCCGGCACTGACTTCCAGAATAAAATACCGCTCCGGCAGTTGTTGCTGACGTTCCAGGGCAAGCAGTATGTCTCTCGCCATCACCCCGGTGCCGGCACCCAGTTCCAGGATCGCCGCATCCGGGACCGCCTTGATGACCTGCATACATTGTTCGGCCAGACAACAGGAGAATAATGCGGAGATGACAGGTGCGGTAACAAAATCCCCCGCCGCGCCTATCTTCGGTGCGGCGGTGTCGTAGTAACCCAGCTCGGGCGCATACAGGGCCAGTTCCATAAAGTGATCAAAACCAATCGCACCCTGCTGTTGCCTGATGGCCTCAACGATCAGCTCGCTGACGCCTGCACTGCGGGCGGCGGCTGTGGTGTCGGGTTCCGGTAAGGTCAGGTTGATCATGTGTCTCGCGGGCTTGTGATTGATGTCGGTATTCTTGCATAATAGTCAAACCGTGAAACATAAAACAGCACTAATCACCGGCGCCGCATTACGCGTGGGCGCGGCCATTACCCGTTATCTGCACAAGCAGGATATTGATGTGGTCGTACATTACAACAAGTCGGGGGCCGCTGTCAGGAAGCTGGTCAGTGCCCTGAATGCGATCCGGCCGGACTCCGCTCTGGCTGTGCAGGCGGATTTATCCACTGATTGCGACTATGCATCCCTGATTGAAGCCAGCCTCGGCCTGAACGAGAGGCTGGATGTATTGATCAACAATGCCTCAACATTCTACCCGACACCTGTTGATGAGATAAGTGAAAAGCATTGGCGTGAGCTTGTTGATACCAATCTCAAGGCACCCCTGTTTTTGTGTCAGGCCGCCGTGCCGCAACTGCAAGAAACCGGGGGTTGCATAGTCAATATCACCGACATACACGGCACCAGACCGCTGAAAGATCATCCCCTCTACAGCATCACCAAGGCCGGCCTGATTATGCTGACCCGGGCACTGGCCAAAGAGTTAGCCCCTGCGATCAGGGTCAATGCCGTATCACCGGGGGCAATACTCTGGCCCAAAACTATGTCGGAGGATACCCGTGCGGACATAGTGCAACGCATACCACTGAAGAAACAGGGGGAACCTGTTGATATAGCCAAGGCTGTGCATTTTCTGGTAGCCGATGCCGACTACATGACAGGACAAATACTTGATGTAGATGGCGGGCGCAACTTGTATGGATGAGTATGCCGACATTGATCCCCCCACAGCATCAGGCATCGCCTACGGCTCGCCTTCTGCGGCTCCCCCTCAAGGGGGGAGCTATCCGTGCTGATAGACGGAGCCGGGAGCGCATGGAGTGAAGAGACAAAGAAGGCGTCAGCCTTCTTTGCTGGTGTTACTGCTCCCCCCTTGGGGGGGAGCCGGTGGCACAAGGGCGTAGCCCGCAGTGGCTCCGGTGGGGGGACATTGCTGATTTGTTTCACATAAATGGTGGCCAGGGACAGAATCGAACTGCCGACACAGGGATTTTCAGTCCCCTGCTCTACCTACTGAGCTACCTGGCCATGATGGCATAGTGGGATGTGGTGCCGTTGAAACACCCGGATAAACAGAGGGGCGTATTTAACCCTGCATTGGCACCGGAGTCAAGCCGCTGTGATTGCTAACTTTCCGGGGCGACAAATTCATCGGGTTTGTCTGAGCCTTCACCGAAAAAGTATTTTTCCATCTCGGTTTCCAGAAACTGTCTGGCCTTGGGCTCAAACGGTGTCAGGCGATATTCATTGATCAACATCGTTTGATGATCCAGCCACATCTGCCATGCCTGAGCTGAGACCTGCTCAAATATCCGCTGCCCCAACTCGCCGGGATAAGGCGGCGCGGGTAGGCCCTCACTTTCCTGTTTCAGTTTTATACAGTTAACCATTCGGGACATAATCACACCTCTGTAGATTCAAGTATATTGTTTTAGTAACCGCAGCACCGGTGCCGCCATACCTATTTCCAAACCGGCGGCGGCCTGATACCAGAGATACTCCGTAGTATCGTTTATTGTATGCCTTCTCCGGTTCGCATGCACTTTTACCGGCGTAATATCCAGATGAAAATGGCTGAATGTATGACGGGTCAAGTCCAGTACCTCAAGCTCCGCGCCATTCACCGCAAACCGCTCAGCCAGCCAGTATTCACATTCCGGCATGGCGGGGAACTCGGGCAGACACCACAGGCCGCCCCAGATACCGGGGGCGGGACGCTGTTGCAATAACACCTCCCGCTCATCATTGAGCACTATCGCAAACACCGCCTGTTTTACCGGCAACGCCGCTCTGGGTCTTTTAGCCGGATACGACTGTTGCTGCCCCCGTTTGTTTGCCTCGCATAAATGATCCAGCGGACACGACACACAATCAGGGTTGGAACGAACGCAAACGGTGGCACCCAGATCCATAATGGCCTGAGCGTAGGCCGCCGCATCCCGCGCCGGGGTGTTTTGCTCGGCCAGTCGCCAGAGTGCCTGTTGCGTTTTGTTATGCCCGGGCCAACCGTCAATGGCATACACCCTAGTCAGCACCCGTTTGACATTGCCATCCAGTATGGTCGCGGGTTCCTGAAAGGCCATCGCCAGAATGGCACCGGCGGTTGAACGGCCTATGCCGGGCAGGTCGGTCAGGGCCTGTAGTTGCCCGGGGAATTCACCGCCGTGATCTGTCATAACGATTTGCGCCGTGCGGTGCAAGTTGCGGGCGCGGGCGTAATAGCCGAGACCGGTCCATAAATGTAATACCTGATCCAGCTTGGCCCCGGCGAGTGACTCCAGCGTCGGGAAGTGTTCGGTGAACCGCTCAAAATACGGGATCACGGTGGCCACCTGAGTCTGTTGCAACATAATCTCCGATAACCACACCCGGTAGGGAGTTATATCTCGTTGCCAGGGTAGATCATGCCGACCATGTTCAGCGAACCAGCGT
>JBPCXW010000052.1:0-6673 GCA_051008185.1 Gammaproteobacteria bacterium | reverse complement strand
GTGAGGAAAGAGTAGCTGGCATCGCCCACCACCGCCAATGTCAAAGCAGGCTACCGCCTGCTTTGTCTTTTCACTCCACACGCCCGCAACTTCGCCTATCAGCACGAATAGCTCCCCCCTTGAGGGGGAGCCGGTGGCACAAGGGCGTAAGCCCGTAGTGGCTCCGGTGGGGGGAACTTCGCCGATGTGTCCCACGAGTCAAGACATCTCCTTGCACATCCCAAAATCGGCAGTTAGTATTCCCAAACAGATCAACCTAGTGACAAGTAACAGCCCTCATGCAAAATCAGCAACCCAATCCCACCCGTGGCATGGGCAATACCATGACTATCCTCGCCTGGATCGTCTTCCTGCTCATGCTCACCATACTGTTTTCCAACTACACCGATAGACAACACAACCCCAACCGGGAAGTCAGTAGCCGCACGGTGGATGGTCAGACCGAAGTCCGGTTGTTGCAAAACTCGCAAGGTCATTATCTCGCCAATGGCGCGATCAACGATGAACCGGTTACCTTTATGCTGGATACCGGAGCCACTTTGATCAGTGTCCCGTCAGATATCGCCTACCGCCTCGGGTTGCGCGAAGGCCCGTTGATTGATGTGAATACGGCCAACGGTCCTATCAGGGTGCCGCTCACCCGGCTGGAAAAGGTCAGGCTGGGGGATATAGAACTGTATGATGTCAAGGCGGCGATCAATCCCCATGCGGATGACGACACCATATTACTGGGCATGTCTTTCCTGAAAGATCTGGAACTGGTGCAACGTAACGACGAACTTATTATCAAACGGCAATAGACAATCACCATGCAAGTGATACAACAAATAATCAGTTTCATCAGTGACATCCTCTGGGGCGATGCCCTCGGCTTCCCGTTGCTCGTCCCCCTGCTGGCCGGTGTCGGTATCTTCCTCACCTGCCGTTTGCGGTTTCTCTCACTGACAAAATTGCCCACCGCTTTCAAACTGCTCTGGCAGGGACGCGCTACCAACACCGATGACGCAGGCGATATCCCGCCGTTCCAGGCCCTGATGACGGCGCTGTCCGCCACCATCGGTACCGGTAACATCGCCGGTGTCGCCACCGCGATTTATCTGGGCGGCCCCGGTGCCATCTTCTGGATGTGGATTATCGCCCTGTTCGGTATGGCGACCAAATACGCCGAGGCCGTGCTTGCGGTAACCTTCCGCGAGACCGATGAGCTCGGCAATTATGTGGGCGGCCCGATGTACTACATCAAGAACGGCCTGCAACAACACTGGCACTGGCTGGGCGCAAGCTTCGCCCTGTTCGGTATGTTCGCCGGCTTCGGCATAGGCGCCACCGTGCAATCCAACACGGTCGCCACCCAGTTGCAGAGCGCCTTTACCTTTTCCGTCCCGACCTGGGTGACCGGGTTGCTACTCGCCACTCTGGTCGGGATCGTGATCATCGGCGGCATCCGGCGCATTGCCGAGGTTGCCGCCCGCATCGTCCCGTTCATGGGCGTGGCCTACTTTTTTTGCGCCCTGCTCATCATCGTGTTGCACATCGGCGAGGTACCGGCGGCCATCACACTGATCGTCAGCGATGCGTTTACCGGCAGCGCCGCCTCCGGCGGGTTCGCCGGGGCAAGCGTCTGGATGGCCATACGCATGGGTGCGGCGCGCGGCATCTTCTCCAACGAGGCCGGACTCGGCAGCGCACCCATCGCCCACGCCGCCGCCAGGACCAGTGACCCGGTCAAGCAAGGCATGATCGCAATGCTCGGCACATTTATAGACACCATCATCATCTGCACCATGACCGGCCTCGCCATCATCCTGACAGGCGTCTGGACCAGCGGTGCAAACGGCGCACCGATGTCGTCGCTGGCATTCAGCCAGACACTGGGCGTGTTCGGCGAATACATCATCACCTTCGGCCTGTGCATCTTTGCCTTTACCACCATGCTCGGCTGGAGTTATTACGGGGAACGTTGCGGCGAATACCTGTTCGGTGTCAGGATCATCAAACCGTTCCGCGCCGCCTGGGTGATTGCGATCTTTCTCGGCGCCGTCCTGCAACTGGAACTGGTATGGCTACTCGCCGATGTCCTGAACGGCCTGATGGCCTTGCCCAATCTACTGGCCCTGATACTACTCAGCCCGGTCATCGTCAAGGTAACCGGAGACTATCTGCGTGAACACCCCGCCTGATCTCGCCGCCGACATCCGCCGCGCCGTTGAACAGGCCCTGGCCGAAGACATCGGCAGCGGCGATCTGACCGCGGCCCTGATACCGGAAACCGCCACCGCCGAGGCCAGAGTGCTGTGTCTGGAACAGGCGGTGCTGTGCGGTTGCGACTGGTTCAACCAAACCTTCGCCCACCTGTCAGACGCAATCAATATCAACTGGCAGAAACAGGATGGTGATCGGATCAACGCCAACGAAGTAGTATGCCGACTCAACGGCCCGGCACGGGCCCTGCTAAGCGGCGAACGCACCGCATTGAATTTTCTGCAACTGCTATCGGCCACCGCCACCGCCACACGCCACACGCTGGAAAAGATGCGCCCCGGCAAGGCCAAACTACTGGACACCCGCAAGACCATCCCGGGCCTGCGCACGGCACAGAAATACGCGGTGCGTTGCGGCGGCGGCGACAATCATCGCATCGGGCTATACGATGCCATCCTGATCAAGGACAACCACATCAAGGCCGCCGGCGGCATAGACAAGGCCGTCAGTCAGGCAAAGGCCGACGGTGTCAAAGTAGAAGTGGAAGTAGAGTCACTACAAGAATTGGCAGAGGCACTACAGGCCGGTGCCGACATCATCCTGCTGGACAACTTCAGTTTGCAAGACATCAAGACCGCCGTCACACAAGGCGCAGGCCGGGCCGCTCTGGAAGTCTCGGGCAATGCCGACGCCCAATCCCTGCCGGAACTGGCCGCCACCGGCGTGGATTACATCTCTATCGGCGCGCTAACCAAAAACATACGGGCAATAGATTTTTCCATGCTGATTGACTGAGCCTATAACCGGCTCCTGACCAATTCATACACATCCTCTGTCAGCTTCCCGCTATCCGCCAGGATCGCCTCCAGACGTTTGCGTCTGTCATCAACAAACGCCTGATCCTTGATCGCACCGATGTTGATATAGATATTCAGTGCCGCACTGCGTAACGCCGCATGGGCGGCCAGCACCGCCACACCGGCGTCACTGATCACATTGACATTACCGTGCTCCGCCACCGGTTGGCACAAGGTGATCACCTCGGCACAGAGTGCGGCACAGTCCAGCGGCACATCCGTGGCCTCTTTCAACGCCGCCTGTATCGCCTCTGAACGGGCCTGTTTTTCCTGCTCGTCATCTCTGGCCATACCGTAGGCATCCATGACCTTGTCAAACACTTCCACATCGGCGCGGATAGTATCGGTAAGTTGTTGCCGCAACTGCTCCGACCGCGCCAGCCATTGCCGCATATCCTGTTCCACCGCCGCATATTTTTCCTTACCGATGGTCAGGTTCGCCACCATACTGGTCAGGGCGGCACCCATCGCGCCCATTACACCCGCCGCACTGCCGCCGCCCGGTGTGGAGGCGCTACCGGCCAGGGCATCTAAAAAAGATTGAATGGATTTTTCTTTTATCATGATGGCTTCTCTCTTTGTTGTCCTGCTTGTTGTTTCAATACTTTACATATCAGCTTAATATACTCGCCCCTTCAGCGCAGGCAATAGATAATACAACTACTTCAGGGACATAACCAAGCTGATCTTGCCAGCGACAGACCTACAATACCAGAACAATGAAAAAACTTTTATTTCAATTGGACACGGATCCCCAGCCCTCCGTCTTCGATTCCGTCGTCGCATACGATGGTGGTGCCGATCATGTCATCGGCCACGCCAATGTCAATCCTGATAATGTCACGCCACTGGTGGAAGGCGCGATCTTTACCCGCAGCCCCAAAGAGAAGAAGAACACCGCCCTGTTTATCGGCGGCAGCAACATGGCGGCCGGCGAGGCCCTGCTTGAGGCGGTACGCCAACAGTTCTTTGACGGCTTCCGGGTCTCGGTCATGCTGGACAGTAACGGCAGCAACACCACCGCGGCGGCAGCAGTGGCCAGACTGCTTGGTAGCGGCCCGCTTGCCGGCAAGAAGGCGGTGATACTCGGCGGCACCGGCCCGGTGGGTCTGCGGGCGGCGGTGATGTTGCATCAGGAAGGGGCGGAGGTTTATCTGGTGTCGCGCGATCAGGGCCGGGCGCAACAGGCCTGTGATGCGGTGAACGATCGCTTTCAGGTTGCGGTCACCGGTCTCGGGGCGACCACTGATGAGGAGCGCGCCGCCTGTGTTGCCGATGCCAATGTGATCGTCGCCACCGGCGCGGCGGGGGTGCAGTTACTGGCGCAACAGCATTGGCAGGACAACCCGAATATAGAGATGCTGGCGGATGCCAACGCCACCCCGCCGTTGGGTATAGAGGGCGTGGATATGCTGGATCGGGGCGAGCAACGGCACGGCAAGGTCTGCTGGGGGGCCATCGGCTTCGGCACACTGAAGCTGGCCTTGCACCGGGCCTGCATTGCCAAACTATTCACAAGCCACGATCAGATACTGGATGCCGAGGAGATATTTGCATTGGCGAAGTCTATGACATAAGATTGCCCACCCAACAATTACACCCACAAAAATCCAATGAAACAAAAAGCCATTATTCTTTTATCGCTACTGACACTGCCACTCGCCACCGCCATCGCGCAGCCCGAGGAGGAGATCACCGTCATCGGTGTCACCCCCAATCACGGGCTGGGTTTGCCGCTGGAGAAGTTACCCTACAACGTGCAATCCGCCGACGCGGCTGATCTGGAGCGGACACAAAGCCTGGACCTCAGCGATTACCTGCGCAACAACCTCGGCAGCATCAGCAGCAACGATGCCGCCAACAACCCGCTGCAAGCCGATCTGCAATTCCGCGGCTACAGCGCCTCCCCGCTACTGGGGCTGGCCCAGGGTATCGCCGTGTATCAAAACGGCGTCCGCGTCAATGAGCCGCTGGGCGATACGGTCAACTGGGACCTGCTACCGGAGTCCGCCATTCACGGCGTCAATCTGATCAGCGGCGCCAACCCCCTGTTCGGCCTGAACACCCTGGGCGGTGCGCTGGACGTCAGCATGAAAAACGGTTTCAACAGCGAGGGACATCACGCAGAGATCTATGGCGGTTCTTTCCAACGCATCGTCACTTCCGTTGAGAGCGGCGGCAATAACGGCGAATGGGGCTACTATGGCAACATCAATTATTTTGACGAAAACGGCTGGCGTGATGAGTCCGCCTCCGACGCGATCAACTTTTACGGCACCCTCGGCTGGCGCAGCACCCTGTCTGAACTGAACCTGAGTGTCCAGCACGGCGACTCGGAATTGCTGGGCAACGGCGCCATCCCGATAGAATTGACAGACATTGACAGGGCCGCGATCTTCACCGCCCCGGATCGCACCGAAAATAATTTGATCATGTTCAGCATAGACGGCAACCACAACTTCAGCGATACCATCAAACTCTCCGGCAATGCCTTTTACCGACAGAACAATACCGATTCATTCAACGGTGACGGTACCGAGCTCTCCCTCTGCGAATGGAGCACCGGCGCCACAGGCCTGCTGGACGGGCTGGAAGAGGATGATCTGGAAGAGTTCGATCTGGATGATGACGAGCTATGTGACGAGCAATACGCCGATGCCGATGCCCTGCAAACCGAGCTCAACCGCCTGGTGATGCAAGCAGGCGAAGACGAGGAATTTGATCTGGAAGACCTGATCGCAGAAGACGAACTCAGCGGCGACCTCGCCAACCTGCCCGATGAAGATGCCGTGCTCGCCATCAACAACCAGAGCGACCGCAAGCAAAAGAGTTACGGCACCGACATACAACTGTCATTCCTCGGCGATTTGTTCGGCAACAGCAACAGTCTGGTGGCAGGCATCGCCTATTACAACGGCCGCTCCTGGTTCACATCGCAAACCGAACTGGCAACCCTGGACGAGCAAACCCGCAGCACCGAGGGCCTTGGAACCGCTCTGTTTATTGATGAGGCCGAGACCCGCATCAAGACCGAGACCGAGACCTTCAGCGGCTACTTCCTGAACGCGATGGAACTGACCGAGCAGCTAACACTGACCCTGTCCGCCCGCATGAACAATACCCTGATCAACCTGCAAGACCTCTCCGGAGAGCGCCCTGAACTCAACGGTGAGCATGACTATTTCCGCATCAATCCCGGCGTGGGCCTGGCCTGGCAGTTCAGTGACAACCTGAATTTCTACGGCAATTACAGCGAGTCCAACCGCGCCCCCACGCCGATTGAGCTGGCCTGCAACAGCAGCGTCTATGAGCAGGTGGTGGCCAGAGAGATAGCCGACGCCGGCCCAAACGCGGACGAGGACGCGATAAGAGACAGCGTAGAATTTGAATGCCGCCTGCCCAATGCCTTTCTGGCAGACCCGCCGCTGGAGGATGTCGTCACCCGCGGTTTTGAGGCCGGCATCCGCGGCGACACCGCCGTGGCCCGCTATCACCTCGGCTTTTTCCATTCCACCAACCATGACGACATCCTGTTTCAAACCACCGGCCGCGCAACCGGCCTGTTCGCCAACATCAACAAGACCCGCCGCCTCGGCCTTGAGACACTGCTAAGC
>JBPCXW010000051.1:0-28269 GCA_051008185.1 Gammaproteobacteria bacterium | reverse complement strand
CTATATGGGTGTGGCCGGCGACGCTGAGCTTACACAAATGGTGGAAAATTCAGATGCACTGATTTTGCTTGGTGTAATCTTATCTGACACCAACTTTGGTATTTCCGAAAAGAAGATTGATTTGCGGAAAACCATTCTTGCCAGCGATGGCCGGGTATCGCTCGGCTATCACAGCTATCTGAACCTGCCTATTAGCTCACTGGTAAAGGCTTTGAATCAAAAGCTTGAAATTAGGCAGACGACTACTGCAACAAAAGTAGAATATCCGCACAATTTGTCTGTAGATGATGAAGCCATCACACCCACCGATATCGCGCGCGCCGTGAATGACATCTTCAAAGAACATGAGTTGATGCCCATAGCAGCAGATATGGGTGATTGTTTATTTACCGCACTGGACATTGAGCACACGGAACTGGTGGCACCGGGCTACTACGCGACAATGGGGTTTGGAGTACCTGCGGGTCTGGGCGTACAGGCAGCGACTGGTCGTCGCCCCATCATAATGGTAGGAGATGGTGCCTTCCAGATGACGGGATGGGAATTACTGAATTGCAAGCGCTATGCGTGGAACCCAATCGTTTTATTATTCAATAACAGTAGCTGGGAGATGTTGCGGGCATTTCAGCCGGAATCCAAATTTAATGATCTGGATCACTTTAATTATGCGGACATCGCAAATAGTCTGGGTGGTGTCGGTAAACGTGCGACGACGCGGCGGGAATTAAAAGAGGCCCTGAATCATGCCCTGAAAGACAAAAGTCAGTTTCAACTGGTGGAAATTATCCTGAAGCGTGGAGAGTTGTCGCAAACATTATCCCGTTTTGTCGATGGTATTAAACGTATGCGAGAAGGATGAGGGGAATAAGTATCACGCCGCCTCCGCCGTACGTTCAATGATCATGGCATTGGCAGTGCCGCCTGCTTCACAGATGGCAATCAGGCCATAGCGGGCCTTGCGGCGTTCCAGTTCGTGAACCAGCGTTGTCATCAGTTTGGCACCGGTGCCGCCCAGCGGGTGCCCCAGTGACTGGGCGCCACCATTTACATTCAGCTTGTCTATGTCGGCATCAAGGGCTTTGGCCCAGGCCAGAGGCACCGATCCGAATGCCTCGTTCACCTCATACAGGTCAATGTCATCAAGGTTTAGCCCGCCCCGCTCCAGCACCTTACGGGTGGCGGGTATGGGGCCTTCCAGCATGATTACCGGGTCTGAACCGACCACAACCAGAGAATGAATTCTGGCCCGCACCGGTAGTTTGTATTTTTTGATGGCCCGCTCGTTGGCTACCATTACTGCGGCCGCCCCGTCGCTAATCTGGCTGGACGTGCCGGCGGTAATCACGCCACCTTCGCGCAACGGGTTCAGCCCCTGCATGGCTTCCAGCGAGGCATCAAAGCGGATGCCCTCGTCTATGGTGTGCATATCGCTACTGCCGTCTTCCAGCTTGATGGGAATGGACACCACCTCATCCTTGAAATGACCGGCCTCGGTGGCAGCGGCGGCACGCTGATGACTCAACAGGCCGAACTCATCCAACTCGGCGCGGTTGATGTTGTATTTTTCCGCCAGTAGTTCCGCACCGTCAAATTGGCTGAACTGAATGCCCGGGTATTGGGCTTCCAGTCGTTCGCCTTTGGGCTGACCGCGTCCGTTGGCGAGGCCATCGCGCACATTGGAACCCATTTCGCAGGTGCTCATCGCCTCCACACCGCCGGCAATCACCACATCCTGAGTGCCGGACATAACCGCCTGGGCGGCGAACTGGATCGCTTGCAGGGAAGAGCCGCATTGGCGGTCAACCGTTGTGCCCGGCACTTCCAGATCAAGTTTGGATGACATACTTACATTACGACCGAGGTTAATGGCCTGGGCACCGATTTGCGTTAGTACGCCGAATATCAGGTCATCAACGGCGTTGGTTGGGATGCCGGTGCGGTCCACCAAATCATCTACTACCATTGCGCCAAGATCAATCGGATGCACTTTGCTTAATCGTCCATTCCTGCGACCGGTTGCGGTGCGTGCGGCACCGACTATATATGCGTCTGCTGTATTACTCATGCTACTTGCCTCTCTTCTGTTTCCCGTGTGTTGGCCCCGTCGCTGTGTCGGGACGGGTATCAGTGAGGAAATACCGCGGGGTTTCTGTAACTCGCAACTAAACCGGTTTGGCCGGTGGCCGGGCTATGACTTGTCCAGCAACCACATAAGCATACCCATGAGACCGAACCCGACAGCCATATAAATAGCTATGCGTCCTGACAAGCGTGTCTCAAATTCAGCGATCCTCGCTCTATGTTCAGCAATGTCCGTTTGTCTTTCGGCCGACAGGCGTTCAAAAGCGGCCTTACGCTCGGCGGCATCCGCCCGTCGTTCAGCCGACAAACGGTCAAAGCCGGATTTATATTCAGTCTGTATTGTATTCATACGTTCCTCCAGTACCGCAAGATCGCGACGTAGTCCTCTGGTTTCTATTTCCGTTACCATTTCCTTTTTCTCCTTCTTTCATTGTTTCCACAGATACAAAGATAGACCTGCCCGGCCTCGTTGTCAAACACAGAATCCCCCAGCCCCCACCCGCCCTGCGGTAGCGGCTAACCCCGCATATTCCCCCGCCTCAGTGATAGCGGAATAGCGAGGGCGGCGAGACCGGCGGCGGCGGCGAAACTCATATTGATACTATACATAAGCACGTTTTCATTCAGCGAAGTAACCTCCACCGGACCGGCCAGCAGCGCAAACACCAGGGTTACCACGGCCATGCTGGTCATTTGCCCCAGCACCCGCATGGTACTGACAGAACTCGCCGCAATCCCCAGACTGTTTTTTCCCACCGAGCTCATAATGGCATTGACATTGGGTGAAGAGAACAGGGCGAAGCCGAGGCCGGTGAGCATCAAACAGCTGAAAACCGTGCTGATGGCACTCTGCGCCGACAAGTTAGACAGCAAGGCCAGCCCGATGGACATAAGTGCCACACCCAGTGAGGCCAGAATGCGCGGTTCATAATGCCCCGACAGCTTGCCGGCAAGAGGCGACAACAAGGCCATGATGAGGGGTTGACCTATCATGATAATACCGGCCGCTTGCGGCGTCAGGTCTTTGATGTTTTGCAAATACAGGCTCATAAGATAGGTGCTACCAAAGGCTGCGGAATAAACCACCAGCGAGGCCAGACAGGAAAAGGTGAACATCGGGTTGTTGCGAAACAGGCTGACATCAAACACAGGGGCATCGCAACGGCCGGCATGACGGAAGAACAGCATCAGGCCGAGACAGCCAAATATGATCAACGCAAGACCGGGCAAGCGCGTGACCATTGACAGGCCACACATAACGGCAACAATGGAGCAGCCGTAAATCAGACTGCCGTTGAGATCAAATTTTTTCGGCTGCTCCTCTTTCCACTCGGCAGTTAGCAGGGTTGCGGTCATGATGATCACCACTACTGCCAGCGGCAGGTGCATCAAAAAACTGGCGCGCCAGCCGAACTCGGTGATGACCCAGCCGCCCAGCATCGGCCCGCAGGTGAGTCCCAGATAAACCGCCGAGACTGAAATACCGAGCACACTGCCGCGCTTGTCCGGCGGGAAGACGGCGGTGAGAATGGCCGAGCCGGTGGCGAACAACATCGCGGCACCCAATCCTTGCAACACCCGGCAAACCAACAGCCAGGCCATGGAATCGGCAGCGGCGGCGAGCGGTGAGGCTATGGTGATGACAATCATCCCGGTCAGATATACCCGCTTGCGCCCGTAAGCATCGGCGATACGACCGGCGGGCAACATAAACACCGCGCTGCTGAGTAAATAAGACAGAGGTATCCAGTTGATAACAACTGCGGTGGCGGCAAACTCCTCGGCAATGGCCGGCACGGCCACATTGACAGCAGAGAGCATCAAGGGGGACATGAAAGCGCTGATGGAAGCGATAAACAGCGCGGTACGTTGAAGCGATTTTTGTTGCAAGGCGGTTATGGTGTCCTGATAGTGGGCGCAATCTGTCGTAGCAGGCGTACTTTAGCACAAACCCGGATTGCCTTGCGCCGGGAGTCTTTTCCAAACCGACTCCAGTAGTGACGCATATCGCTTCCTGTTGCGCCGCAACAACAGGCTCGTATCCGGGGTGAGTGTTGCCTTACGCTTGAAGCCTGTGCTACATTTCACACATTGCCCTGAAGCATTGGGGCAAACAGGGTAGGGCAGGCAGTGTTGTATTCTGACAATCGACTCACAGGAGTATAGTAAATGAAGAAATTCGTTCCGGTCCCGGCTTGCCTGCTCATGATCGGCGGCCGCACCCTTGACTCCTCCCTCACACCACACGCGGCACACTGATCGCAGACAGCCATGATCCTTGATCCTGTTATCACCCTCACAGTTGCCTTGCTACTGAGCTATATCTTTGTGACAGCGGCCTTGCACAAATGGCAGGATCGCCCGCAGTTTATAGAAACCCTGAAAAACTACCGGCTACTGCCCGAACGATCTTTGCCCCTGCTACTGTGGTTTATCCCCGCTCTGGAACTCATTACCGGCATAACCCTGCTACTCCCCCGGTTTGCCGCATCAGCCGCACTCTGCGCCCTGGCCCTGTTGGGGGTTTATACCCTGGCCATCACCATCAACCTCTTGCGCGGTCGCCGCAACATTGATTGCGGCTGCGGTTCGCCGGATCAGAAGCAGGCCATAAGCGAATGGTTGCTGTTGCGTAACGGGGTATTGATCTTTTTTGCCTGGCTGTTGCTCAACCCGGTGGCAGACCGGGCCCTGTTCTGGTTTGACTGGACAGTGATTATCCCGGCAACTGTCACCGCCTGTCTGTTTTACAACATTGTGAACCGCCTGCTGGTGAACAGGGGCTTGTTACAAACCTTGCGTTCGCAACATGGTTGATATCTTGCTCATCTCCAGTATTTTATTGTGGATCGTCGTGGCGGTGATGGCGCTGGTGATATTCGCTCTGGTGCGACAGATCGGTGTGTTGTATGAACGTGTTGCCCCCGCCGGTGCCTTGATGATGAACCAGACCCTGCAGGTAGGGCAGGAAGCCAGGCAACTGGAACTGACGGACATTGACGGCAAGCTGATCACCGTAGGCGGGCACCCGGCAGATGGCAAAAGCAGTCTGATATTTTTTGTGTCACCCACCTGTCCTGTGTGCAAGACCTTGTTGCCGGTGGTGAAGTCTGCCTCCAGAAGTGAAGCCGGATGGTTGCGGGTGATCCTGGCCAGCGATGGTGATCAGCATGATCACCGATCCTATATCGCCGAGCATGATCTGGGCGGTTTCACCTATATTTCTTCCGAGATCCTGGGGCGCAGTTATGGCGTATCAAAATTGCCTTATGCGATATTGATAGATGAGCAGGGCAAGGTTGCTTCCATGGGCATCATCAATTCCCGCGAGCATCTGGAAAGCCTGTTTGAGGCCAAGCAGCGTGGGGTTGCATCAATCCAGGAATACATCAATAACTCTGCGGAAAATGGTTCAACAGTCCCCGCCTCCGCCGACACATCCTAGTATTATTTATCCGGTGTCTGTCTGATGTCTCTGGGCCCTGTGATGCTGGATGTGCGGGAACCGGAGTTGGCCGCGGACGAGCGGGAGATGCTACAACACCCACTGGTAGGCGGGGTCATCCTGTTTGCCCGCAATTATCACGACCCCGAACAACTAACCCAGCTGACAGAGCAGATCCATGCCCTGCGCGAGCCGCGCCTGTTGCTGGCGGTGGATCATGAGGGCGGACGGGTGCAACGTTTCCGCCAGGGTTTTACCCCAATCCCGGCGGCGGCGGTGTTCGGCAAGTTGTATCAGCAGGACCAGCATCAAGCCCTGCACCTGTGTAACGAGACCGGCTGGCTACTGGCCACGGAGTTGCTCACAGCGGGAATAGACTTCAGCTTCACCCCGGTACTGGATCTTGATTACGGTGCCAGCTCGGTCATAGGTGATCGATCTTTTCACAAACAACCGGATGCAGTCTCCGCCTTGGCGCGCAGTCTGATGCAGGGCATGCGGGACGCCGGTATGATTGCAGTAGGCAAACATTTTCCGGGGCATGGTTACATTGCCGCGGATTCACATCATGAGACACCCGTTGACAAACGTTGCTATGAAGATATATTGATGCAGGATCTGGTGCCGTTTGAACGTCTGATCAATGCCGGTCTACCGGCCATCATGCCGGCACATGTAATCTATTCGCAGGTGGATGACAAGCCCGCCGGTTTTTCCCGCCACTGGTTACAGGAAGTGTTACGTCGTCAGCTGGGTTTTGACGGCACCGTTTTCAGCGATGATATTTCCATGGCAGGGGCCGAAGTGGCGGGGGATCACATACAACGCGCCGATGCCGCACTGGAGGCAGGCTGTGATATGATATTGATCTGTAATGACCAGCCGGCCGCGATAACGGTATTGGAGCAATTGCAATACGAGATTGATCCGCTGACACAGGTACGCCTGATGCGCCTGCACGGGAAGCTGCGACAACAGTCGTACCCACAGTTGACGGCGGATGCACGCCGACAGCAAATCGTCCGGCAGCTGGCACAACTGGATATCAACCCGGAACTTGAATTAGGTGATGATCAAATCAATACATAAATCAATACATGGTTTCCGTTATTCCGTGTTATTAGCGGTAGCGTGCCTGTCGGCGGGTTGTTCTTTATCAACACGGACGATCTACGGATACGGGGGGGAAATGTTTCAGGTTTGTCGGCCCATCCATGTTATTGGCAACAATGTTGTGCCCTCGGGTGGGCGGCAGGGTATGTTGTGGCGGGTAAGCAAGGCAGGTGTTGAGCCAAGTCATGTATTCGGTACCATCCATGTTGCAGGCGAGGTGGCGGAGTTTGCCCTGACCAGAGTCGGACAGTTGCTTGAGGATAGTCAGTTTTTTGTGGCGGAGACCCTGCCGGAACGGGAAAAAGCCGGACAGATGTGGGAGATTATGTCTTTCCCCGAGGGCGAAGAGTATCTCTATAACTTCGTCCCGCCCGTGATCTATCAACGCACCGTTGAAATACTCAGTGCCTATCATATTGATGAACAGAAGGTGGCGAAACTGCGCCCATGGGGGGCATATATCACAATGGGTTATCCCCCCGGTATGGGAAAGATCCTGGATGTCCGCTTATATGAGTTGGCACAACAGCACGGGCTACAATTGCAAGGCCTGGAAACCCCGCAGGAACTGCTTGAGGCATTCACTGATATTACGCTACCGCAGCAGGCGCAATTGCTGACTGATGGTGTTTGTCATTATGAGCTGACACAAGAGCGTGCCGACATGATGATTGATCGCTATCTGGCCGATGATCTGAGGTCTATCTACCTTGACAGCCGACGCTATTACTACAAGGGGCGCAACAGCCAGTACAGGAAACTGGGCAAACGGCTATTGCATGATCGCAACGCCAAAATGATTGACAGGATGTTGCCCGCTCTGGAACAGGGGCGCGCCTTTGTTGCGGTCGGTGCCTTACACTTGCCGGGAAAGAATGGCATACTTGCGTCTCTGCAAGAACTCGGTTATAAACTGGATATGCTTGAATAACGTCGGGGCATTGTTTTGCAATTTTCCATAGATCAACTAATCACATTCTTCAACAAGGACACCTGGGTTGTGCAGGTCTTTGTTGTCGTCTTTATAACCCTGTGCTGCGTCTGGCTACAAAAACGGATGCTGGGGAAATTGCAGCGACGTCTGGAAAAAAACAAAACCTATTGGGACGACGCCCTGGTAGCTGCCGCCGCCAAGCCGTTGAGTATGCTGATTTGGCTGATTGGCCTGTTGCTTGCCGCCGAGATTGCCAAAGGCCAATCCGACGCAGTGGTGTTTGATGCCATCGGTCCGATACGGGATGTCGGTGTCATTACCATTCTGTCCTGGTTTATGGTGCGCTTTGTGCGGAATGCTGAAGAGGCCATGATCAGGCAACGCCTGCAGATCGGCGAACCGTTTGACCGCACCACCGCAGAGGCCATCGCCAAGTTGTTACGCATCTCCATCGTGATTACCGCATCGCTGGTCATCCTGCAAAATCTGGGTTACAGCATTTCCGGCGTGTTGGCCTTCGGCGGTATAGGCGGCATAGCCGTCGGGTTTGCGGCCCGCGACCTGCTGGCGAATTTCTTCGGCGGTTTGATGATTTATATGGATCGCCCGTTTGATGTGGGAGACTGGATCCGCTCCCCGGACAGGGAAATAGAAGGCACCGTAGAGCAGATAGGCTGGCGCCTGACTCGCATCCGTACTTTTGACAAACGCCCCTTGTATGTGCCGAACGCCGTTTTCACCACTATCGCGGTAGAGAATCCGTCGCGTATGAGCAATCGGCGTATCTATGAGACCATCGGGATCCGCTATGAGGATATGAACAAGATGGCGGCGATCACCGACGAGGTGAAGGCAATGCTACAAACACATCCCGATATTGATGCCCGGCAAACCCTGATCGTGAATTTTGTTGAGTATGCCCCTTCTTCATTGAATTTCTTTGTTTATACTTTTACCAAAACCACCGAATGGGTGCGCTTCCATGAGATCAAACAGGATGTGATGTTGTTGATCCTGAACATCATTGAAAAACACGGCGCCGAGTGCGCCTTTCCCACTACTACGGTGCATCTGACCGAGCCGCCGCCCGACCGCGGTGCCTGATACAGCGGCACATGCATCTCACTTTCACAAAAATGCACGGTCTGGGCAACGATTTTATAGTGCTGGAGGACATTGCCGATAGCTTGCAACTTGATGGCGACTTGATCCGGCGGCTGGCTGATCGGCGCCGCGGTATCGGTTTTGATCAACTGTTATTGCTTCAGTCCGGCACCTCGGCAAAAGCGGATATCCGTTACCGCGTCTTCAATGCCGATGGGAATGAGGTGGAGCAGTGCGGCAACGGCATCCGTTGCGTGGCGCATTATCTCCGTGAGCGGGGTATCATCAGCGGCGATCAACTGCTGGCCGAGACCGCCAACGGCACGGTCAGGGCCGACATATTGCCCGATGATCAGGTGCGGGTGGATATGGGGGTACCGGCGTTCAGTGCCGCCGCCATACCGGTATCGCTTGACGAGTTGCATAATCCCGTCAGCATTGATCTGCCGGACGGACCGATCAGTGCGATGGTATTATCCCTGGGCAATCCGCATGCGGTGCTAACGGTAAGCGATGTCAGCAAGGCACCGCTTGCAACCCTGGGGCCAGCCATACAGCAACATCAGTTGTTTCCCGCCAGTGTCAATGTGGGGTTTATGCAGATTATAGACCGGACGCATATCAAACTACGGGTGTATGAGCGAGGCGCGGGCGAGACCCCGGCCTGCGGTAGCGGCGCCTGTGCCGCGGTGGTAGCGGGCATCGCCAGCGCCGATTTGGAGCATGAGGTCAATGTGGCGTTACAAGGCGGCGAGTTACAGGTATCATGGGCGGGCGACAATCAAGCGGTATCAATGACCGGGCCGGCGACATCAGTATATACGGGGGAGATTGAAATATGACTACTACTCAGTCAACGAAAACGAATGATATGAATCGCGACAGCGTGGCTGATTATCTGCGCAAGCATCCGGATTTTTTTGATCATCATCCGGAACTGCTGGCCGAGATTAATGTGCCGCATGTTGCGGGCGGTGCCGTCTCGCTGGTAGAGAAACAGGTGGAGGTACTGCGCGAGCAAAATGAACAGACCCGCCGCCGTCTGCACGAGTTGATAGAGGTAGCCAGACAAAATGAAGATCTGGCACACCGGATGCACAAGCTGATATTGACCCTGATAGATGCCGACGAACTGCAATCCATATTTGACACCTTGTATGACAACCTGAGCCGCAACTTCCACGCCAACAAGGTCGCCGTCAGGTTATTCGCCAAACCCGCATCCACGGACACTGCCCCGGGCACCGAGTTCGTCGATCCGGACAGCACCGGGAAGGCCTTGTTCAAATCCGTGATTGACGGGCGCTTACCCGTCAACAGTAATTTGAACGAGCAACAGCAGGCATTTTTGTTCGGCAATACAGATGACGATATTGCCTCGGCGGTGCTGGTGCCGCTGTGCGGTGATGGCTGGGAAGGGATCATGGTGATTGGCAGCCCCGACAAGGATCGGTTTCAGGAAAACATGGGGGTGGAACTGTTGGCCAATATGTCCGAGGTATTGTCGTTCATCCTGAAACCCTGGATCGCCGGGCGCTGATCGGGGCCGCGATCATTCGGCATGATGCAGCAGTCCGAACTCAATCAGATCAGCAAGTTTCTTGCCTCCATACAGCATCTTGCCGAGAATACCTGTAAGGCGTATGCCAGAGATCTGAAATGTTTTCAGGATTATTGCGAGGAAGCCGCCGTACGTCGTTGGCGTGATGTTGATGTGCATCAGGTGCGCGGTTTTGTCGCGCAACGCCATCGGCGCGGCAGTAACGGTCGTAGTCTGCAACGTAATCTGTCAGCCATTCGCGCCTTTTATCGCTATCTGATTGATGCAGGCAAGGTCAAGCTCAATCCCGCCGAAGGTATATTGACACCCAAGACCGCCCGCCGTCTGCCCAAGGCCCTGGATGCCGATCAGGTCAAACAGTTGGTAGAAATCAATGCCGACGATCCGCTTGCCTGTCGCGATCGGGCAATACTGGAATTGATATATTCCTCCGGCCTGCGTTTATCCGAGTGTGTCGGGCTGGATCTGGACAGCATTGATTACCCTGACAAGACGGTCAGGGTGACCGGCAAAGGCAACAAGCAACGCGTTGTGCCCGTCGGCGCACACGCGCTCAAGGCACTGGACAACTGGCTCCGGCAACGCAACGATCTGGCCGGGACCGACGAACGGGCACTGTTTGTCAGCCGTACCGGCAAGCGCATCAGCAACCGCACGGTGCAGGAACGCCTGCGTAAATGGGCCTTGCAACAGGGGCTGCCCACCCACGTACATCCCCACATGCTACGCCATTCCTTTGCGACACATATACTGGAGTCCAGCAGCGACCTGCGTGCGGTACAGGAACTGCTGGGTCATGCCGACATCAGCACCACTCAGGTCTATACCAACCTTGATTTCCAGCATCTGGCAGAGGTATATGACAAGGCTCATCCCCGAGCAATAAGATCTCCCGCCACCGGCTCGCGCAAAAGAGCAGTCTGAATTTACACGCCGTATGATGTAGAATGGACGGCCCTTGTATGCAATGGTGAAGGATGAAGACCTGAGCCGTTATATCCTGTAACAGACCGGACGGCAAGAACGATGAATCACGTACCTGTAGCTATCAATTTGAAAAAACAGTCCCGGCAACTGGTGCTGGAGTATGCCGACGGTAATACCTTCACCCTGAGTTGCGAGTTACTGCGGGTTTATTCTCCCTCGGCCGAGGTGCGGGGGCACGGCCCCGGACAGGAGGTGTTACAAATCGGCAAGGAGAATGTCAATATAGATAGCATACAACCGATAGGCACTTATGCCGTGAAACTGGTCTTTGATGACGGCCATGATTCCGGCCTTTACACCTGGGACTATCTTTACGATCTGGGGCGAGAGGCGGAACAACTGTTCGCCAAATATCTCACCGCACTAAAGGCGGCAGGCCATGAACGCAAGGTGCAACATGACTGAATCGGTTGATTTCGGTTTCAGGCGGGTCAGTAGCGGGGAAAAAACCCGTCGAGTAAAAGGGGTTTTTACCTCCGTGGCCGACGATTATGATCTGATGAACGATCTGATGTCATTGGGCGTGCATCGTTTATGGAAACGTTTCTCGGTGCATATTGCCGGTCTCAAACCTGATGCACGGGTGCTGGATTTGGCCGGCGGCACCGGCGACATGACCGCCCTGATAAAAAAACGCCTGAATGAAAAAGGCCATATCGTCCTGTGCGACATCAATGGTGAAATGCTGCGGGCAGGGCGGGACAAGCTGTATGACAACGGGATCTGTCAGGGGCTGGATTTCGTTCAGGCCGATGCCGAGGCCCTGCCGTACCCCGATAACAGTTTTGATTGCGTCATGGTGGCCTTCGGTTTACGCAATATCACCGACAAACAAGCCGCCCTGCAAGCGATACATGCCAAACTCAAATACGGCGGGGTGCTCAACATACTGGAGTTCTCCCGCCTGACCCTGCCGTTGTTGCAAAAATTGTATGATCGCTATTCCTTCTCAATGATACCGTTGTTAGGTCGTCTGGTAGCCGGGGATCAGGACAGTTATCAATATCTGGTTGAGTCCATTCGCATGCACCCCGATCAGGAGACCCTGAAAGATATGCTACAACAGGCAGGTTTTGCCAGAGTGCAATACTATAACCTCAGCGCCGGCATAGTCGCCCATCATCAGGCATGGAAGCTGTAGAGGGTGTCATGATACAAGTCAGCATCAATTCGCTACTCAAACGTCTGTTGCAACTCGATCCCGAGGTAGCGGCGGAGATTTACACCCTGGCCGGGAGCGTCATTCAAATCAACTTGCAGAATACAGCGGCGGTGTTCACCTTTATGATCCACGCTGACGGTGTAGAGTTTCTCGGCGAGGCAGCGGATAATGTCACGGTGCGAATCAGCGGCACCCCGGCGGCACTGTTGGCCTATGCCGCGGCAGACCGCAACGGGCACAACGCCATCCCCGGCGATCTGGAGATCGCCGGTGACGTTTATATCGTACAACAACTCATCGCCTCACTAAAAAAACTGGACCTGGACTGGGAAGAGCAGTTGGCACAACTCAGCGGGGACACCCTGGCAAGAAAATCCGCACAGTTGTTACGCGGCGGCGCGACGGCACTGAAAAATTTGCGCCACAAACTGGAACTGGACATGGGCGAATACCTCAGGTTTGAAAAAGAAGCCGTGGCCGACGAGCAGGAACTGACACAATTCAGCCAAACCGTTGATGCCCTGCGTGACGATGTGGAGCGCCTG
Source organism: Gammaproteobacteria bacterium (assembly GCA_051008185.1). Taxonomy (GTDB): domain Bacteria; phylum Pseudomonadota; class Gammaproteobacteria; order Eutrophobiales; family Eutrophobiaceae; genus CAXMWX01. The sequence goes on along the minus strand of JBPCXW010000051.1, from coordinate 15,336 downwards.
AAACAACGCCTGCTCAGGCTTGAACGGCAGGGGGACGGCTAATGCTCGGTATCGCCCAGTTATGGCGTTTGCTGATGATCCAGCGGGTGTTCCTGCGAAACGATCTGGATGAGCTGGTGTTTGCGATGCCGTTGTTTCAACCCATCCGCTGGTTGCGTTACCTGCTGCCCTGGAACTGGTTTCGCTCGCGCCGACTTGAGCCCGGGGCGGTGCGTATCAGGCGCACACTGGAGGCACTTGGGCCGGTCGCCATCAAGTTCGGTCAGCTGCTATCCACTCGCCGTGATATGTTGCCGGAAGATATCGCGATTGAACTGGCGAAGTTGCAGGACAAGGTGCCGCCGTTCCCCGGCACCGAGGCGAAACACATCGTGGAAAACGCCTTTCACAAAAAAATAGATGACATCTTTCTAAGCTTTGATGAAACACCGCTGGCCTCGGCCTCCATCGCTCAGGTGCATGCCGCCACACTAAAAGACGGCCGCGAGATGATCGTCAAGGTAGTGCGTCCCGATATTGAAAAAGTCATGCGCCGGGATGTCAGTATCATGCACAGGCTGGCGCGAACCCTTGAACGGCATTCCGATCAGGCGCGCAACCTGCGCCCCACCTCGGTGGTGCAAGAGTTTGAAAAAAATCTGCTAGACGAGTTGGATTTGATGCGCGAGGCGGCCAATGCCTCACAACTGCGGCGCAATTTCAGTGATTCAGACATTTTGTATATCCCGCAAGTGGAATGGGAATACACCACCGCCAATGTAATGCTGATGGAAAAAGTATCCGGCATACATATCAGCGATGTTGCCGCTCTTGATGCGGCCGGTATTGATCTGCAATGGCTGGCCGAGTCTATCGTGGAACTGTTTTTCACCCAGGTCTTCAGGGACAGTTATTTTCACGCCGATATGCATCCCGGTAACATCTTCATCAATCCCGGCACTGCGGGCAAGCCGCGCATTGCGATGGTGGATTTCGGTATCATGAGTTCCCTCAGTGAATTTGATCAACGTTATCTGGCCGGAAACTTCATCGCCTTTCTGAATCGCGACTATCGCAAGGTGGCGCAATTACATCTGGATTCAGGCTGGGTGCCGGACTCCACCCGCGTGGATGAGTTTGAGTTTGCCGTGCGCACCGTGTGTGAGCCCCTGTTTGATCGTCCGCTAAAGGAAATCTCCTATGCCACCATGCTGTTACGCCTGTTCCAAACGGCGCGGCGTTTCAACATGGTGATCCTGCCGCAGCTTGTGCTGTTACAAAAAACCCTGCTCAACATAGAGGGACTGGGGCGCGAGCTATACCCGGAACTGGATCTGTGGCGCACCGCCAGACCTATCATGGAACGCTGGATGAGCGGTCGCATGGGCCTGCGCGGTCTGCTCAAGGGTGTCGGCGGCAACGTGCCATACTGGCTGGATCGCCTGCCGGAGGCACCGGGCAAGGCACTGGATTTGCTGGATCGCCTGCACAACGGCAAGCTGGCGGCGGAGGTCAAATCCGCCGGTCTGGATGATTTACGAGATGAGTTGCAACGATATAACCGCAACAATGTATTGGTGATCACCGGCGCGGCCCTGATCATCGCCGGTATCCTGATCTCTCCGCTGGACACGACTACCAGCAGGATCCTCGGTATGCCGCTTTCCTCCCTGATAGTCAGCAGCGCCGGACTATTCCTGATCGTCCGGGTCTTGCTCAGGCTGAATAAATAGTTACTCAGCCTTCCCCAGGATCTTTAATCCTTTCAATACATTCAACGCTTCATACAATACATAATCACTGGTCACCAGCGATTCCTCCGGCATCTCATCCGCATCATCCTGTTCGTCATCCTCTCCCATCTGTTTTTCACCCAGATGCCGATCCAGATTTTGCTCCTTGATGACACTGGGTGCCTCTACCTTCTCCAGCTTGACCTGATCGATAACAATATCCGGTTCAATACCGGAGGCCTGAATGGAACGACCCGAGGGCGTAAAGTAAAGGGCGGTAGTAAGTTTCAGTGCAGCCTCATTGGATATGGGCAGGATGGTTTGCACCGAGCCCTTGCCGAAGGTCTTCCGGCCCATGATGATCGCCCGCCGATGATCCTGCAGGGCACCGGCGACAATCTCCGAGGCCGAGGCCGAACCGGCATTGACCAGTAGCACGATCGGCGCATTGTCAAGCATATCGGCGGGCGTGGAATGAAACTTGAGTTTCGAGTCCTTGATCCGCCCATCGGTATAAACGATCAAACCCTCATCAAGAAACAGATCAGAAACAGCCACCGCCGCATTCAATATGCCGCCCGGATTGTTACGCAGATCCAGAATCAGCCCATCAAGCTTGTCATCATTTTCCGCAATAAGTTTTTCCAGACCAAGACGGGTGTCTTCCGCAGTATGCGCCTGAAAATTGGAGATACGCAGATAACCCAGCCCCGGTTCCAGCGTGCGGTGTTTTACACTTTGCACCTTGATAATATCTCGGGTGATGGTGAGCTTGAGCGGTTTCTCTTCACCGTCGCGAATAATCGTCAAGGTGATATCGGTGCCGGGCTCGCCGCGCATACGGCTCACCGCATCATTCAACGACATACCCTTCACAGGGGTATCATCCAGCCGAATGATCAGATCACCGGCCTCAACCCCGGCCTCTTTGGCCGGCGTATCATCAATAGGTGAGATGACCTTGACGAAACCATCTTCCATGCCCACCTGTATCCCAAGCCCGCCGAATTCACCCGCGGTGCCTTCCTGCAACTCCGTGTATGCGTCCTGATCAAGATAGGCCGAATGCGGGTCCAGACCTTCCAGCATACCGCGTATCGCGCTTTCCAGTAGCTGGGTATCATTGACGCTCTCCACATAGTCTTTTTTCACCCGGGCAAAGACCTCGGCAAAGGTCCTGATTTCGTCCAGCGGTATTGCCGATCTTTCCTCGGCATCTTGCGCCCCGGTTTCGTCTTCGGCGTAACAGACAGGAACGCCACCCAGCAACAGGCAGATTACAATTGTGCGATATAAAGTTTTCATTTTTGTTCCCATAATAGTTCGTTAGAAGAAGCGCGACAGTTGTCAGCGTTTGCACCATAATAACGGATTGACAGGCGTAGCCTTTTTACGAATCTCAAAATACAACCCGGCCTGTCGCCGCCCACCGGTCTCACCGGCCCTGGAGATGATCTCATCGGCCTGCACCCAGTCGCCTTTTCTCTTCAGGATCCTCGCATTATGACCGTACAGGCTCATGTAGTCACTACCATGATCGATAATCAGCAGCAGGCCAAGGTTGCTGAACCAGTCAGCGAACACGACCCGGCCACCGGCAATGGCCTTCACCTCAGTCCCGGATTGGGTATTGAAGGTAACACCCGTGGCCCGCGTGCGACCGCCTCTTTTAGAAGCACCGAAGGCGACCGCGATCTTGCCACGCACCGGCCAACTCAGTTTGCCCCGCAGGGAGGCAAACGGCGGTATATCTTCAAAACTGCCGACAGACTCCGCATCTGTCAGTTGTTCCAGCAATTCGCTCAACTCAGCCTCGGTCCGGCGTAATGTCTTCAAGTGATTGTCCTGATCGGCGATATGCGCGTGCAGTTTATCCAGCACCTGCTGACGCTGCTGTTGCAACCCGGCCAGCTCAGTCAGTTTTGCCTGTTGCGCCTGATGCAACTCTTGGTTAGCCCGGTCTTCCAGAGTGATCTGTCGCTTTAGCTCGGCAACATACAACAGGCTGTAATCAATAGCCTCAATCTGTCGCACGCGGGCACTGTTGAAATAACCATGATAGGTGACCAGTCGGCTCATGCGGGCGGGATTTTCCTGATTCAGCACCAGCCTGAACACATTATGCCGCCCGGTGATATAAGCGGCGCGCAGGTGCCGAGCGAGTTTGGCGCGTTCCGTGGTCAGTCTTGCCGTCACATCGGTCTGTTGTTCATCCAGCAGTTGCAGTTTTGTATCGCTGCTCTTCAATTCGGCATCCAGCTGTTGCAGTCCGATTTCAGTTTGCAGGGTATCGGCCTCCAGTTGTTGCAACTCGGCATAAAGCAGTTCGGATTCACTACGGGCCTCGCGTAGCCCCGATTCAACCTGATTGATTTCCGTCCTGACCGATTCCAGTTGCTGCCGTCGCGCGTCATCTTCCTGAGCCCCGATATCAGCAACCGCCAGCGCGCCGATACACAACAGCAACGGCGCAGGCCGAACCCGTCGGTGTTTGCGCGTCTCAGTCAGCGGCATTGGCCTGTAACTCCATCTCTTGCGGTTGCAACAGCGGCCGACCGGTCATAACGGCAGGTTGCGGCAAGCCCATAATGGTCAGCATGGTCGGCACAATATCGCACAAACCACCCTCAAGGTTTGCCAATACCTTCGCCTGACGCCCGACATAAATCAACGGTACCGGATTGCTGGTATGTGCCGTATGAATATGCCCCGGATCTTTCTCGGTGACGAAGGAATGCATTTTTTCCGCATTACCGTGATCCGCCGTGATCAGGATCTCACCGCCGACGGCCCGGGTAGCAGTAACAATCTCCCCCAGACACTGATCAATGACCTCTATCGCCTTCACGGCGGCATCAAAGTTGCCGGTATGCCCAACCATATCCGCATTGGCAAAATTGCAGATAATAGTGTCATATTTTTTTGAACGGATTGCCTGCAACAATTTCTCCGTCACCTCGCGGGCACTCATTTCAGGTTTGCTATCATAAGTCGGCACATCGGGCGAGGGCACCAGGATGCGATCCTCATTATCAAATGCCTTCTCCTGACCACCGTTGAAGAAAAAAGTGACATGGGCGTATTTTTCCGTCTCCGCAATACGCAATTGTCGCAGCCCCAGCGCCGCGACGTATGCCCCGAACACATCTTCAAGCCGTTGCGGTGGAAACGCCGCAGGGAAAGTGAACTCTTCCTTGTATTCCGTCATGCCGATATAGTGTTCATCATCAAGCCTGACCGTGCGCTCAAACTCGGCAAAGTCCCTGACAGTCATCGCCTCGGACAGTTGTCTGGCACGATCCGCACGATAGTTGGCAAAGATAACCACATCACCCTCCCGCACCTTGACGGTCTCGCCCGCGCCATCTGTTATCGCCGTGGCCTGCACAAACTCATCCGTCTCACCGCGGGCATAAGCCATATCCACGGCGACAAAGGCATCGGTGCAATGGTGTTCGGCCTTGCCGGAGACGACAAGATCATAAGCCTGACGAGTACGCTCCCAGTTATTATTTCTATCCATCGCATAGTAACGCCCGATGATGCTGGCGTAACGCCCCTTACCCAACTCCTGCATCTTTACCTGCAGATCATGCAGATATTCCCCGGCACTCTTGGGCGGGGTATCGCGACCATCCAGAAAGGCATGCAAATAGATTTGCCCGACATCATAACCCGCCGCCAGTTCCAGCAACGCTACGATATGATCCTGATGACTATGCACCCCCCCCGACGAGACCAGCCCCATAATATGCACGGCCTTGCCGTCGGCTTGCGCCCGTTGCAGGGCCTGATTCAGTGTGGTGTTACGGAAAAATTCGCCGCTCTCAATGGCGCGGGTAATGCGGGTGGACTCCTGATCAACCACCCTGCCGGAGCCGATGTTGATATGCCCGACCTCGGAGTTACCCATTTGCCCGGCCGGCAAGCCGACCTCCAGGCTGGAGGCATTCACCAGAGTATGCGGACAGTGTGCCCACAACTCATCCCACACCGGCTTTTTCGCACTGTGAATGGCATTGTACGAGGTGGTCTCGGAATAGCCCCAGCCATCAAGGATAATGAGTATGACGGGTCTGACAGATAAAGGTTGTTTGGCGGTCATGTCAGGCTGATATGGCTACCTTGGGCTGATGAGTTCGGTTCGCATTGCAACGGCCCGCATTGTAGCACGGCCCGGCGGCAAAATCCGGTTTTATCCGGCCGCTATATCACGGTATGATGTAGCCCGCCAAACCCATCTTGCCTGAGAGTAATCGTGGAAAAACTGCCTGAATTTGTCGCCAATCACCTGTTGCTGGTGACGCTGTTTATCGCCATCCTGTCCCTGCTGCTGTGGAATGTCCTGAAGGCGGCAATGATGGGGATAAGGGAAATAGACACGGCGGAGCTCACCCGTCTGGTCAACAGGGACAGGGCCATAGTGCTGGATGTCCGCAGTGCCGATGATTATGGCAAGGGCCATATCATCAACGCCGTCAACATGCCGACCGGGGAATTTGAGCAACAACTCAAGACCCTGGAGTCAAAAAAAGATCTGCCGCTGGTGATCTATTGCGCCCGCGGCATAGATTCCATCAAGGCCTGCCGCCTGTCACATCAAAAGGGGCACACGCAGGTTTATTCACTCAAGGGTGGTTTGCACAGTTGGCAAACCGCCAATCTGCCACTGGTCAAACCCCGATAAAGGAGCACACAATATGACTGACGGAGAAACCATTCAAGGCAAGTTTGCCATTCAGAAGATCTATGTGAAGGATGTCTCTCTGGAAGCACCGGCCACACCGCACATATTCCAGGAAAAATGGAACCCGTCAGTGAATATGGATCTGTCCAACTCGGTAGATAAACTATCTGAAACCCTGTATGAGGTAACACTCTCGGTTACCGTGACGGCCAGCGCGGAAGAGAAGACCATCTACCTGATAGAGGTAAAACAGGCAGGGATATTTTTCATAACGGATTTTTCATCGGAGGTAATTACCCGCATGTCCGCGACTATATGTCCCGATATATTATTTCCGTTCGCCCGCGAGACAGTGTCCGATATGGTTGCCCGCGCCGGTTTCCCGCAGTTGTTGCTGGCGCCGGTCAATTTTGAAGTGCTGTATCAGCAACACCAGCGGCAACTCGCCGAGCAAAAGGCACAACCGGTGCAAAAACACTGAGTATGAAATCCGGCAGCATATTGGTCATCGGCGCAGGCGCCTGGGGCACCGCCCTGGCCCTGGTACTGGCGCGTAACGGCAGACAGACCCTGCTATCGGATGTCAATGCGGAGCACATTGACAAGCTGATCGCAGAACGTTGCAACAACAGACACCTGCACGGCGTTGATTTCCCCGCCGAGTTACAACCCGTGCATGAATACCAACCCTTGCCGGAGGCGGTCAGCCATATCGTGATCGCCTCGCCCTGTGCGGCCCTCAGACAGGTCTTGCAGGGTTTGCAGCCGTATCAGCAACAGCCGTTCAAACTGTGTCTGGCCTGCAAGGGGCTGGAACCCGGCTCCCTGAGCCTGAGTCACGCCATCGTGGCGGAATACCTGCCGGACACGCCGTTGGCGATTCTGTCGGGCCCGTCTTTCGCCGCGGAGGTGGCGGCGGGCCTGCCAACGGCCGTTACCCTCGCGGCACCGGAGCGGCAGGTGGCGGCGGAGTTTGCCGAGTTGTTTCACGACGAGCTATTTCGCATTTACACCCATGACGATGTAGTGGGTGTGCAGGTGGGAGGTGCGGTAAAGAATGTGATGGCGATTGCCGCGGGGATCGCCGATGGTCTTGGCTGTGGTGCCAACACGCGGGCGGCGCTGATCGCACGCGGTCTGGCCGAGATCATGCGGCTGGGCATCGCGATGGGCGGCAGGGCCGACACCTTCATGGGTCTGGCCGGGCTGGGTGATCTGGTATTGACCTGCACCGACGATCTATCGCGCAATCGGCGTTTCGGTCTGGCCCTGGCACAGGGGAAGACCCCGCAGCAGGCCGGTGAGGAGATCGGTCAGGTCATTGAGGGCCTGCGTACTGTCAGCGTGGTGTGCAAGCTGGCGGCGGTTCACAAGATTGAGATGCCTATCAGTGAGCAGGTGCTGAAAGTTGTCAATGCCGAGGTATCACCGCGTCAGGCCGTGGCCAAGCTGTTGGCCCGTGACAGAAAAGAAGAGGGCGGCTAAACCGCAAACCCGATGGCAAAAAAACACAACAAACTACAACTGGATTTTTGCGGCATGCAGTTCAATTCCCCGCTGGTTTTATTATCCGGTTGCGTAGGCTTCGGCGAGGAATACACCCGCGTCAAGGGTTTTTCCAATACCGATGTAGGCGGCATCTGCCTGAAAGGCACTACTCTGGAACCCCGGGCAGGCAACAACCCGCACCGCATAGCCGAGACCTATATGGGCATGCTCAATTCCATCGGCCTGCAAAACCCGGGGGCGCACAAGGTAGTGCAGGAATACCTGCCCGCCCTGGATTTTTCCGAAACTCGTTTTATCGCCAACGTATGCGGATCCACACTACAGGAATACGAACAAGTCACCCGCCTCTTTGATGATTCCGACATTGATGCCATTGAGATCAACATCTCCTGCCCGAACATAAAAGAAGGCGGCATGACCTTCGGCAACTATCCGGAGATGTCCGCCAGGGTAGTTGAGGTATGCAGAAAGGTCACCGACAAACCCCTGATCACCAAACTGTCCCCGAACCAGACCGACATCGCAGAAAACGCCCGCCTGTGCATTGAGGCCGGCAGCGACGCCCTGGCGGTAATCAACACCGTCATGGGCATGGCGATAGACCCCGCCACCCGGCAACCGGTAATCGGCAACAACCGTGGCGGCCTGTCCGGCCCGGCGATCAAACCCATCGCCTTACTGATGGTGCATCAGGTATATCAGGTATGCAAACAACACCAGGTCCCGATAATAGGGCAGGGCGGCATCACCTCAACCCGGGACGCCCTGGAGTTCCTGATCGCCGGAGCCACCGGCATCGGCATCGGCACCGCCCTGTTTTACGAACCACTAATCTGCAAAACCCTGAACCGGGAACTACTCGCCTATCTGGACCAACACAAACTGAAACACATCACCGATCTGATCGGCACCTTGCAGTTACACGGAGACGTGTCCGTACCCGGTATGGATTGACAGGGCCTGACTACCGGATCAAACCCGCAACTTTACCGTTGCAACCAGAAATGCCGATAGCAGTATCGGCATGGCAAACAGTACGAACATCGGATACATGGTCCAGCCCAGGGTCAGTAGCAGGCCCGCTATGGAGGGTGAGACAATGGCACCGATGCGACCAAGGCCGATGGACCAGCCGATGCCGGTGGCGCGTTCCGTAACGGCATAAACACGGGCTGCGACGGCATACATGGCGGCAAAGGCACCGTGCATTCCCATACCGGTGACAAAGATCAGTATGTTCAGACGTTCCGGATCAGCGAGTTGTGCGATGGAAAAATACAGCATGGCGGCTGCGGTCAGGAAATAGTACAGCGAGATCGTGCGTCCGAGATGCAGCCAGGAGGTAATCATACCGATGGTGTAGATACCCACTATCCCGCCGAGATTGAAAAAGAACAACGCACGAATACCCTCAGCCCGTGTCAATCCACTGTTCACAAACAATGATGGTATCCAGGAAAGCAGGAAGTATAAAGTAGCAAACGCGGCAAAAAAAGCGATCCAGAGTTTAACGGTATCCACCCGATAAGCGTGTGTGAGTATGGAGGCAACACGCCCTGCCTTGGGTGCCGGCTCAACGGCAGGTATGGTCTCAATGGGCGCGCGACCGATGCGGGTGAGGGCGACATTGATCTCCGGCAACTGATTATTGTTGCGTCTGCTTTGGGTAGCCATGAAACTGATGGATTCGGGCAACAAAACAAACAATGCTATTGATGCCGTCAGCGTCAATATGCCACCCAGCATGAACAGGTATTCCCAACCGTAATTCGGCAGTACATATTCGGCAATAGGGCTGATCAGCATGGCACCGAAGGGATAACCGGATATCGCCAGCGGCACAGCAAAGTTGCGCCAGCGTTGTGGTGTGAATTCAGCAACAACCGCCGCGGTGCTGACGAGGATGACACCGATACCCAGGCCAGTCACGACACGGATGCCGATCATAAGCACCACCGATTGTGGCAACAGGCTGGTAATGATCATGCAACTACCAGTGACAACAGAGGAATAGATGATCATCCTGCGGCGGCCCAGACGATCACAAAGCGGTGCCAACAGCATAGCACCCAGGGCCATACCCAGCAGGGCGGCACTGAGTATATAGCCGCGCAGATCGCCGGATAAACCCCAGGCCTCAGCCAGAGCGGGCATGGCGACTGACATCGCAACGACATCAAAGCCGTCAAACATATTCAGGATAAAGCACAAGGCAACGATGATAATAATGCCCGGCGTAAGCCCGCCTTCATCAATACGTTGCCGTATTATATTCGGTTCCCCGCCTGTCTCTATCGTGCCGCTCATATATTTATCCTGATTGATACTGGATTTGTAAAGGTGCACTGTATTAGTATAACGGCCATCAATGCAAGCCCGATAAACCCGAGGAATCTACCATGCCCGATCCGGTCAGCTATGAAGTTGTTGATGGAATTGCCATTATCACCATAGACAATCCCCCCGTGAATGCGCTGTCACATGCCGTCAGGCTGGGTTGCTGGGAGGCTCTGGACAAGTTGGCGGTGGATGATTCAGCGCAGGCGGCGGTGTTGATTGGCAAGGGTCGTACCTTTATTGCCGGTGCTGATATTACCGAGTTTGACAAGCCGGTGCAGGATCCCTGGTTGCCTGAGCTGGTGGATAAGCTGGAGGCCGCAGACAAAATTACTATTGCTGCCATACACGGTGTCGCTCTGGGCGGTGGCCTGGAGGTGGCAATGGGTTGCCATTACCGGATCGCCGTAGAAGCAGCGCGGGTCGGCCTGCCGGAAGTGGCACTGGGTTTGCACCCGGGGGCCGGGGGGACACAACGCCTGCCGCGTCTGGCCGGTGTCAAACAGGCCCTGGACATGATGTTATCCGGTCGGCCCATCCCGGCAACGGTGGCACAGCAACACGGCATCATTGATGAAATTATAGAAGATGACCTGCCACAAGCCGCCATCGCTTATGCAAAAACATTACTGAAGAAGCAGGCCGGGGTGCGTCGTCTCAGCGAGCAGCGTGTTGATAGCAACGGGATTGATCAAGACTTTTTCGCCGAATACGAGCAACGCCTGGCAAAGACCGCGCGCGGTTTCTTCTCCCCCGGCAAGATAGTGCAATGCGTAAAGGCGGCACTTGAGCATCCCTACAAGGAGGGCATGGTGATAGAACGTCGCCTGTTTGATGAATGCAAGGCCTCGCCTCATTCTCTGGCGCAACGGCATCTGTTTTTTGCCGAGCGGGAAATCGCTCGCATCCCGGATGTGCCCAAAGATACCCCCGCCCGTGACATTACAAGCGTCGCCATCATCGGTGCCGGTACGATGGGTAGCGGCATCGCGATGAATTTTATTGCCGTCGGTATCCCGGTCACCCTGCTGGAGGCCGATCAACAACAGTTACAAAAGGGACTGGAACGTATCCGCAAGTATTACACAGGCTCGGTGGATAAAGGCAAGCTGACCGCCGAACAACTGCAAAAAAATATGGCCCTGATCACACCCGCCACCGCATACTCTGATATCGCCGATGCCGATCTGGTGATTGAGGCCGTATTTGAAAACATGGCCGTCAAAAAAGAGGTGTTCAGCAAACTGAATGAGGTATGCAAACCCGGTGCGATCCTCGCCACCAATACTTCCAGCCTTGACATCAACGAATTGGCCACAGCAACCAAACGTCCGCAAGACATCATCGGCTTGCACTTTTTCGCCCCGGCCAATGTGATGCCGTTGCTGGAGATCGTGCGCGCCGACAAAACGGCAAAAGATGTGATCGCCACCGCGATGGCCTTGGCCAAACGCATCCGCAAGGTAGGCGTATTGGCCGGAGTGTGTTTCGGCTTCATAGGCAACAGAATGTTTTTCCCCTATCTGCGCGAGGCCGAACTGATGCTACTGGAAGGCATCCCGCCGGAGCGCGTGGATCAGGTCGCCTTTGATTGGGGCATGGCGATGGGCCCGCATGCGGTAGCTGATCTGTCCGGTCTGGATGTGTTCCAAAAACTGATGGCCGAGTGGCCGGATCGGCCCGATGATCCGGCCTATTACCGCATCTGTGAGGTGCTGGTGGAGATGGGCAGGCTCGGGCAAAAGACCGGCGCCGGTATCTACAAATACGAAGGCAGAAAGGCCGTGCCGGACCCGGAAGTGATGCAGATTGCCGCACGCGAGGCCGCGACCCTAAGCATAGAACCATGCCAAATCAGCGATGAGGAAATCGTGCAGCGTATGCTATGTGCGATGATCAACGAGGGCGCGCTGCTGCTGGAGGAGGGCATTGCACTACGTCCGGGCGATATTGATGTGGTGTTTGTGAACGGTTACGGTATGCCACGCTATCGCGGCGGGCCGATGCACTACGCTGACACGATTGGTTTGAAAAACATCTACGATGCCGTATGCAAATATCGCAGCCGCTACGGCGACCGCTACTGGACACCGGCCCCGTTACTGGAGCAATTGGCGCAACAAGACCAAACCTTTGCCGAATGGAGCGCGGCGCGGCAGTAGCGTTGAGCACGACAATAGTGAATACACAACAAGCGTATCTGGATTTTATCACCGAGATGATCGCCGAGGCAGGTGAGCATGCGCTGAAACATTTTCGCAGCAAGTTGCAAGTTGATAATAAAGGCAGTGACATATTTGATCCGGTAACACAGGCGGACAGGGAGGTGGAACAATTTATCCGCGACAGGATTACCCGTGCCTATCCGCAGCACAATATCATCGGTGAAGAGTTCGCCCCCACAGTCAGCACAGATAGCATGACCTGGATCATTGATCCGATAGACGGCACCCGCAGCTTCGTCTCCGGCCTGCCGGTGTGGGGCATACTGGTAGGCGTGATGGACGGCGACAAATGCGTCGCAGGCGGCATGCGGCAACCCGTGCTCGGCGAGAGTTGGGTCGGTGATGGCCGCCACAGCTATTTGATTCGCGATAATGTCAAAATAGAAAACAAGGTCAGGCAACGCGACAAACTGGCCGACGCCGTGTTGTGTTGCACCCACCCGTATATGTATCCCGAAGAGGAATCTCTGGCCCGCTTCAACCGCGTATTACGCGCCTGTCAGTTCTCCCGCTTCGGCACCGATTGCATGGGCTACGCGATGCTGGCGAGCGGTTATGTCGATCTCGTCATTGAGGGCGGCCTGTCGTCTTACGACATCATGCCGCTAATCCCGGTCATTGAGGGGGCCGGCGGCATCGTGACCGATTGGCAGGGCAACTCCGCGGCAAGCGGCGGCCTGATCATCGCCGCCGGCAATGAAAATCTGTACCAACAGGCCATGAGCCTGCTAAACCCGTAACACCTGCCTATATCCTGCCCAGCAGTTTCTCCGCCAACTGCCCGGCAATGTTATGCGGATGCACTGACTGCAAACCATGCCAGGCCGGTATGCTATTGACCTCCAGCACCAGATAATCACCTTGCTTGTCACGGATGATATCAACGCCGCCGTATTCAATACCGGTCGCACGCGATGCGCCCTCCGCCAACTCACGCAACACCGGCGTCAGTGCCGTCGGCAGACATTCCCCGCCCCGCGCCCGGTTGGTAATCCAGTGTGGCGAGACCCGCTCCATCGCCGCGACGGCCTGATGCCCAAGCACAAACACCCGCCAGTCCCGGCCATTGCGATCAGCCTGATCAATGTATTGCTGCAAGTAATAGATACCGTTGATCAACTCCGCATCCAATTCACAATGCACGCTGTCAATCAGTTGCAAACCCCGGCCACAGTTGCCGAACAACGGTTTTTGCACCAGTAGCTTCCTCTGTTCCAGTTGTCGCGCAATCAACTCCTCTGCCTGTTGTCTGGATCCACCAACCCACACCGCCGGTGTCTTGATGCCGTTGCGTGACAACAGAAAACTGGTCATGGCCTTATCAACCGTATGCTCAATGCTGGCGGCACTATTGCAAACAGGCACACCGCATGCCTGCAAGGCATGCAGGATGTCCAGCCTGAAAGTCACTTCCTCAAAACTGCCGGTCGGGATGCCGCGCACAAACACCGCGGCGGGCAAGCTGTTATCAAAACCCGGAATATCAATACCGTTCAGGTTTTGCTCAAAACCAAGCCGACAATCGCTGAGTGAAAGCACGCTGTGTTGCAAGCCCTGCGCGGCAAACGCCTGCTGCAGTTGTTGCTCATGCCAGCCACAGTTCTCGGAAAAAATAACAATATGCCGCATTGGATAAATAGTTTTTGCGACCGGTTCAGCCGCACAGGCAGTATACTGTCTGCACGGATGAATGATAAACAACTAATCATACTGGGCAGTAGCGCCCGTGCCGCGGCACAGTCGGCCTGCCGTGCCGGTTATTCGGTCTACTGGATCGATCAGTTTGGCGATACAGACCTCAGGGCTATCGGGCAGGGTCGGGTCATACCGGAGGGGGGTTATCCGGAACTGTTGTCAGAGTTGCTACGGGTGGCACCGGCGGCGCCGTTTCTCTATACCGGTGCGTTGGAAAATTATCCTGAAACTCTGGGTGAGTTGCAGCGGGCCAGGAGGTTGTTGGGCAATAACAGCGCGGTATGTGTGAGTTTGCAGCAGCATCAGTCTGTTGCTGATTTGTTTGCCGCTCACGGGCTACCCGTCCCCGCAGTGTCGGGCAAACCCGCCGCCGGACGCTGGTTACAAAAACCGGTGCGGGGTGCCGGTGGGGCAGGCATCCAGTTACATGATGGCCGGACGCCGGTCGGTGAGGTGTATTTGCAGCAGTATATTGATGGCGAAAGCCGGTCGGCGGTTTTTATTGGCGATGGTCGGCACTGTCAGTTGTTGGGTGTGAGCAGACAGCTTGTGGGTTTGCCGGAGTTGCATGCACAACGTTATAGTTATTGTGGCAGTGTCGGCCCGCTAACGATCTCCGCACGGGAGCGTGCCAACTGGTCAAACCTGGCGGAGTTACTGGTCAGCGAGTTTGCACTAACCGGACTGTTCGGTATTGACGCCATCGTCACCGGCGAGACAGTGTATCCGGTGGAGATCAACCCGCGCTACACCGCCTCCGTTGAGATATATGAAAAGGCCTGGGCCATCACCACCATTGATCTGCATTGTCAGGCCAGTCTCAATCAAGTATTCACTATGCCGCAGGGCAGGGCAACAGGTGTAGTCGCCAAGGGTTACCTGTTCGCCCCGCACGATCTGTTATTCCCCGACCCAACGCAGATGCGCCGTGACTTGCAACTGGACACAACAACCGAGTTGGCCGACATCCCCCCCACAGGCCAACGAATCAGCGGCGGCCACCCCATCATGAGTCTGCTACTAAGCCACACAGACATTGATCAAGCCCACAACGATTTGCTACAACTCGCCACAACAATATACGACTACTGTGAGTCCGGACAATGAGCGATACATCGATCCCCCCACCAAAGCAGGCTTCGCCTCCTTTGGCTCCCCCTCAAGGGGGGAG
>JBPCXW010000050.1:0-7125 GCA_051008185.1 Gammaproteobacteria bacterium | reverse complement strand
CCCCACTGCTGCCTCCCGTAGGAGTCTGGGCCGTGTCTCAGTCCCAGTGTGGCTGATCGTCCTCTCAGACCAGCTACGGATCGTCGCCTTGGTGAGCCTTTACCTCACCAACAAGCTAATCCGACTTGGGCTCATCTAATAGCGCGAGGTCCGAAGATCCCCCGCTTTCCCCCGTAGGGCGTATGCGGTATTAGCCTGGTTTTCACCAGGTTGTCCCCCACTATCGGGCAGATTCCTATGCATTACTCACCCGTCCGCCACTCGTCGCCCAAGAACGCACCCGAAGGATTGTTCCTGTCGTTACCGTTCGACTTGCATGTGTTAGGCATGCCGCCAGCGTTCAATCTGAGCCAGGATCAAACTCTTCAGTTGAAGTGTTTCGGTTACTTGAAAGGCAACCAATCTTGGCTCGATGTTTACTGTACATTTGACGCTACATCAATACTCGTTCAACATCGAAAATAGATGGTGACAAGGCATCAACGCAAGCGCCCACACAAATATCCTGACCTGATTGTTAAAGAACAAAAAGCCGGGACGGATTTGCCCCGGCGTAAGAGCGGCGAGTATACAGGTTTTGGCGACACTTCTCAATGCTAAATCGCACAAATGATTAATATATTTTGGGGATCGCCCGGTGCAGGCCGGGATGGCCGGGGGGAAGGCGTTATGCTGTTGATTTTGAAAGATATTTGACTGTGGGTCGGGTTAGCGCACTGTCACTCTGGCGACCTTGCGCTTGCCGACCTGAAAGACGTGGGTCTCTCCCTGTGCGATCAATTGCCGGGGGTCAGCGATTTTTTCGCCGTCTATCTTTACCGCGCCCTGCCGTATCATCCGCGTACCCTCGGAGGAGGAACTGACCAGATTGCTGTTCTTCAACAGGGTGGCGACCGGGATGCCGGCGCCCTCGGCCTCAACGCTGCGCTCGTCCAGTTCTGATGGCAGTTCGCCCTGCTGAAACCGGGCGATGAACTCCGCACGGGCGCGCTCGGCGGCCTGCTGGTCGTGGAAGCGGGCGACCAGTTCTTCAGCCAGTAACATCTTGATATCTCTGGGGTTCTCCCCTTCATCAACGGATTTCTGCAACTGCTCTATCTCGTCCCAGGGCCGAAAACTCAGCAGTTCGTAATAGCGCCACATCAGGGTATCGGACAGCTTCATCGTCTTGCCGAAGATCTCGTCCGGCGGCTCGTCAATGCCAATATAGTTATCCAGCGACTTGGACATCTTCTGCACCCCGTCCAGACCCTCCAGGATGGGCATGGTCAGCACGACCTGAGGCTCCTGCCCGGACTCCTTCTGTAACTCACGCCCGACCAGCAGGTTGAATTTCTGGTCGGTGCCACCCAGTTCCACATCCGCCCGCATCGCCACGGAGTCATATCCCTGCATCAGCGGGTAGAGGAATTCATGCACGGAAATAGGCTGATTCGCCGCGTAGCGCTTCTTGAAGTCATCCCGTTCCAGCATACGGGCCACGGTATAACGCCCGGCCAGCTTGATCATGCCCGCCGCACCGAGGTCGTTGCCCCAGCTGGAATTGAAGCAGATCTCGGTCTTGTCCGGGTCAAGGATCTTGAAGATCTGCTGTTTGTAGGTCTCGGCATTGGCCGCCAGTTGCGCCTCCGTCAGCGGCTGGCGGGTGGCATTGCGGCCGCTGGGGTCGCCTATCAGCTCGGTAAAATCGCCGATCAGGAACATCACATGGTGCCCCAATTCCTGAAAATGCCGCATCTTGTTGATCAGCACCGTATGCCCCAGATGCAGGTCCGGTGCCGTCGGATCAAAGCCGGCCTTGACCCGTAGCGGCTTGCCTTTTTTCAGCCTTTGCTCCAGTTCCTGCTGCTGGATCACCTCATCGGCACCCCGGCAGATCAGCTTTATATCAGCGTCAATACCCATAGATTCAACTCACTCCTCGTATTTGTCAGATTTGGCCCCTTGCCATCGCCCCTGTATTATGCAGAATATTTGACTGGAATGCCGATTGCGGTTATTTTCCACCACCGGAAACTATCAAACTAATCAGATATTTGCTTCCTGTAATGACTGTAACCTATAAAGTATATCTCAACAAAGACCGTAAACCTGTCGTGCGGGCCGCCGTGCGGCGGCCTGCGGCCGCCCGTCGCTGGCTGCTGGCCGCCTGCTTTCCGCTATTGGTCGCCAGCCTGTTTTTGGCCCTGCAGCCGGAAGCGACAATACCACCGGCAATCGGCATCACTGATGGCGTGGCGGTCGCACCGATTGAGGCGCCGCTGGCCCCTGTGCAGGCGCCACTGCCCCCTGTGAAAAAGTACCCACCGATAGCGGCCGGGCTGGTGGCAATCTCAGAGCCCGGGCAGTCAGGGCCTGAGGTGATACTGCCCGAACCACCGCCCTGGCATGAGATCAAGATCAAAAAGGGCGACAGCCTGTCATTGATCTTCGCCCGCTATCGCCTCAGCCACACCGACTTGCATGCCATCACCAGCCTGAACAGGGACACCCGCCGTCTGCGCTGGTTACTACCGGGACAAAAACTGTCCTTCACCCGACTTGACGGCAAGTTACAGCAACTCAAATACGAACCCGATTTTACTACCTCGCTGATCATCAGCAGAGTAGGTAACAAATTTACCAGCGAGTTACAGATAACAGAATTGACCACGCTGGTGAAACAGGCCAAGGGGGTGATTCACGAATCGCTGTTCATCGCCGGGCAACGCGCCGGGCTGACAGACAAACTGATTATGGAGCTTGCCGACATCTACGGTTGGGATATAGATTTCGTGTTGGATATCCGCAAGGGTGACAGCTTCATGGTCGTGTATGAGGAAAAATACAAGGATGACACCAAGGTGCATGACGGCCCCATTCTCGCTGCGGAGTTTGTCAATCGCGGCAAGCGCGTGCGTGCCATACGTTACAGAAACAAGGCCGGGCGATATGATTACTACACGCCTGAAGGGATGAGTCTGCGCAAGACTTTTTTACGCGCACCGCTTGATTTCACCCGTATCAGTTCCCGCTTTTCGCTGGGCAGGAGACATCCGGTATTGAACACCATACGCGCTCACAAAGGCGTTGATTATGCCGCCCCCACCGGCACGCCGATCCGGGCTACGGCTGATGGCATCGTACATCTCGCCGGCAGAAAAGGCGGTTATGGTCGCACCATCATCCTGCGCCATGGCGGCAACTACAGCACCTTGTATGCCCATCTGTCGCGTTACCGCAAGGGCCTGCGCCGCGGCAAGCAGGTACTACAGGGACAGATCATCGGTTATGTGGGCAGATCCGGTCTGGCGACCGGCCCGCATTTACATTATGAATTTCGTTTCAACGGCAAACACCGTAATCCTCTTACCGTGAAACTGCCGCGCGCAAACAGTGTTGCCGCCGCGGAAATGCAATCATTCAGGCAAGCCGGTGCTGACTTGCTCCCGCTACTGGATGCACAGCGAACAGGCTATGTACGGACGGAAAAACAGGACGATCCTGAATTGTTTGCCCTGCGTGAGAAATAAACCGCCGATCAATACGGCAATCTCATTATGCCTTGGCGCGCTGTTGCTCATCGGCCTATCCACCGACACATCGGCGGCGGTTGAACTGGAAGAGATCAAGGTACTGGCACGGAAACGCGAAGTCACCTTGCAGGATGCGGCCATTGCGGTCTCTGTTGTGTCGGGCGAGACCTTTGACCGATCCAATATCATCAAGCTGGATAATCTCAACGGTTTCTCCCCCGGACTGGTAGTGGCGAAGAACGATGGCGCCGGCCGTGTGATCACCATTCGCGGCACGGGTTGGGAGACCGCGCAGAACATCGCCTCGCAACCCGGCGTGCTGACCTACCTTGACGGTATCTATCTGGCCAACCCGCTGGCCGCCGGTCTGGACCTCGGTGAGGTAGAGCGGCTTGAAGTCTATCGCGGCCCGCAGGGCACCGAGTTTGGTCAGGGCACCACGGGCGGCAGTATCAATATCGTTACCCGCAAACCCGAGCCGGGGGTATTCAATGCTTATGCCGAGGGTAGTTACGGCAGTTTCAATCACACCCGTGTGCGTGGTGCTGTCAATCTGCCGTTAGGCAAGACCGCCGCGTTGCGGGCTTCCATACAAAAATATGACCGCGATGGCTTTGCCGAAATCCGGGGCGGGGCACTGGATGGTTATGATCTGGATGACGCCGATTCCATCACTGGCAAGATCGCGTTGCTATGGCAACCCGCGGACGGCTTCACCGTTCTGGCGCGGGGCTTTATTCATGACTCGGATCAACACGCCGCGGCACAAAAAAATATTGATGACCCCAATCCCGATGTCCGCGAACTGACCCAGGATTTCCCCGGCATCTTTGCCCTGAGAAATTACAGTGCCTCCCTCACCCTTGAATGGCAGACACCCTGGGGGCTTACCCTGACCTCACTCAGTGGCTGGCAGCAACTGCAAAAACGCCAGACGGTTGATGGTGATCGTCTGACCGAGGCGACCATTAGTATTGATACGGACGGCTTTGGTGCGAACAACAACTGGGATGTCCTGAGTTTCTGGGACAATGACTCCGATGCCGTCAGTCAAGAGATCAATGCCACCTATAGCGGCACGCAACTGGACTGGACGGCGGGTTTTTATTATCTGGCACACGATAACCTGAACGACTTTCTGGAGGCGGCGGGGGCGACACCTTTTTCTGATTCTGTAATGAAACTTGCCAATCCCGGCCCGGATACATTGCCGCCGTTCAATTCCGTGTTGCGGTTTCACGAGACCCGAGAGGTGCAAAGAGAGGATCTGGCCTTGTATGGGCAGGCGACCTATCGCATCAATGACATCTTCGCCCTGACTGCGGGCCTGCGTTATCAGACAGAAGACCAACGGGATTTCGGTGTGCAGTTTTTTACTACCGGATTTGATCGCAACGCCGATGACTCACAACTGACCTGGACTGCCGGGCTGGATATGCATCTGACACCGGATCATCTGCTGTATGGTCGGGTGACCACCGGCTGGAAAAACGGCGGCACCAATCCGGGGAGTACTAACGCCATATTACTGCCCGCCGATTTTCCCGCTGAGGAAGTCACGGCTTATGAGATCGGCAACAGGAATACTTTGCTCAACAATACGCTACACTTGAACCTGATCGCCTTCTTCCATCAGCATAAAAACCTGCAATACATCTTTGAAGACCCGATACCTTTCGCAGGCGGCACGAGCAACATACCCGAGACTGAAGAATACGGCATAGAGACGGAATTCAACTGGCAGATCAATCCGGCATGGCGGCTTGACGGCAGCTTTGCCTGGCAAGACGGCAAGATCAACAGCAGGGTGTTCGCGCTGGATGTGGCCGATTTCCGTGCCGCCCTCGCACCCGGTACGGGCCTGTTCACGGATGCTGTCAATACCAGCCGCAAGTGTGATGACGCTACCATCATGGCCGACAGTGTCCGCTGCAAGCTGGCCCTCGACACCGGCCTGAACGGTAATGAGCCGCCCAAGCTGCCCGATGTGATAGCGCGGCTGGCACTGTCCAACGAGCATAGCTTTGCCGATGGCTCGGTGCTGGGATCACAACTGGAATATGTGCACAGGGGAAAGATGCAGGCACGGGTGTTCAACAACCCGGTGGTTGATCGGGTTCCGGCGTACGATGTCGTCAATCTGCATATCGCTTACACATTTGCAAACCTGCCTGTCAGCATCAGGCTCAGTGCGACCAATCTTCTGGACGAGGACGGGTTCAACAACACCTTTACCAATCCCTATGGTTTGTATTCCACTAGCAGCGAGTTTATTCCGCCGCGTGAAGTGATTGCAACGCTACGTTACGACTGGAATTAGCAAGGCGGCATAACTATGGCTAACACAAATTCATTCGGCCTCAAACGCTGGGGAATGTTTGCGATCATCAGCCTGATCTTTTTTCTGATCACCGGCGCGACTTATGGCTCCCTCGGCGTAGTGTTGCCGTTCATGATCCGGGAACTGGACTGGAGCTATACCGAGATCGGCACCGGCTTCACCATCCTCGGCCTGATGAACGGTATGACTGCTATCCTCCCCGCCCTGATGTTACGCCGCTTCGGCATCAAGGCCACTTACGGTGTCGGCGGTCTGGCTATGGTCGTTGGCTTCAGCCTGTTGGCAATCTGCACGGACTTGAGCCAATACTTTATCGCCGCCGCACTGCTCGGCTATGGCTTCAGCCATTGTGCCAATGTGCCGGGGATTCATCTGATCAATAACCGTCTGGCCGACAAACGTTCGTTTGCTATCGGTGCCTACATGACCATCGGTGGTCTGGGCGGGGTGGCGGGGCCGTTGCTGGTGACCGGTGTTGAGTCCCTGACCGGCTCCTGGCGCAACTACTGGTGGCTGGCGACCGCTGCCATCC
This sequence comes from Gammaproteobacteria bacterium, assembly GCA_051008185.1. GTDB lineage: Bacteria > Pseudomonadota > Gammaproteobacteria > Eutrophobiales > Eutrophobiaceae > CAXMWX01. Next base: position 737 of record JBPCXW010000050.1, on the reverse strand, counting down.
TGTTATTGACACTGCTGGCGATGTTGTTTGTGCAGGCGCAAGCGGACCGCACCCCGGCGGGGCAGGAAACCGTCAAACCGCCGCGAGAGAAACATACTGCGGCGGTTTATCAGACCGGGATTGACTGGTCTTACCGCGCCGTTATGCGTTGCCCGCAGTTTTATATCATCGTCGCCGCGATGACGATGACGCTGTTCTGTGCCATCACCATTAGTAGCTGGGCGGTGATTCATATCGGCACGTTCGGCATCGCCACGGCGACCGCCGCTACTGCGATGAGCGTTTATGCCGCACTCAATGCCTTGTCGCGCGCCTTTGGTGGCCTGCTCAGCACCCGCATTGATCCTAAATGGTTGTTACTGTCCGCCCTGATAGCGGAGATCATCGGCATATTGGCACTGTCGGTCGCGGACAATATCTTTATGGTTGCCGTGTTTGTTCTGGGGGAAGGTTACGGTTTCGGTATGTGCTTTTTTACCACCACGGTTTTGTTGATCAATTATTTTGGCCCGAAGAACAATCCGGAGATCCTCGGTAGCTTGAACATGATCACTACGCTGGCGACGGCCGGCCCTATTCTGGCGGGTTATCTGGGCGACAGGGTCGGCGGCTTCGCCGGTGTGTTTCAGGGTTATGCCGTGTCTCTGGTGATCATCGCCATCGCGGTGGCGGTGGTGCGTCCGCCGCACCAACATCGCGTGTATAACGAAGAAGAGAAAAGCTTCCTTGAATCCGAA
>JBPCXW010000049.1:0-3492 GCA_051008185.1 Gammaproteobacteria bacterium | reverse complement strand
GCTCCCCCCTTGAGGGGGAGCCGGTGGCACAAGGGCGTAGCCCGCAGTGGCTCCGGTGGGGGGCCATTGCTGAGTTTGCCTCATGAATACTGATCCGCTACACCGCTCTCTTTTGGCGTTACCGTAGCGTTCTCTTTTGGCGTTGCCGCAGCGCTCTCTTTTGGCGTTACCGCAGCGCTTTCTTTTGGCGTTACCGCAGTGCTCTCTTTCGGCGTTACCGCAGTACTCTCTTTTGGCGTTGCCGTAGCGCTATCTTCCGACGAGGTCTGTTGCCTGGCAGCAGCCTCGTTTTTCCCGCCACGGGAACGCCCCGGATCACGTTTTCTGCCAGCGTTCTGCGAGCGGTTCCCGCTCCCCCGACCACCGTCTTTGCGACCACGACCACGGTTGCTATTACCCCCCCTGGCATTTTGCCCCTGCCTGTCGCCACCGCTACTGCTATCACTGCCTTGCGTACGCCCCTTACCACGCCCCGACCCCGAACCACGCCGACCACCACTACCACCGCCGCTACGTCGACCTCGCCTGCGGGGCTGTTGCTCCCGCTCAGTCGTCTCGCTTGCAGCCTTCGTCGTCTTGTCCTGCACACCAAACAAATTACCAAACAAGCGAGCAATCAGCCCCTTACCCTCGTCGGTTTGCCGAGGCACCGGCTGGCTGGGGATGGTCTGTATCACGGCGGGTTGCTCAACCGCTCGCTGGGTTTTATGGGTAACGGTTTCAGGCACCTCGCCGGCTTGTCGTGTATCAGCCATCTGATAACTGGTCTTACCCTCCTTGCCCGGTGCGGTTTCGGCAATACGATACCGTTCAACCTTGTATTGCGGGGTCTCCATCTGCGTGTTGGGCACGATCAGGATATTCACATCCAGCCGCTCCTCCAGCTCACGCAGGGACGGGCGTTTTTCATTCAGTAAAAAGGTCGCCGCTTCCACCGGCAACTGGGCGATTATGCGCCCGGTCAGATCTTTCATCGCTTCTTCTTCAATAATACGCAACACCGCCAGCGACAGGGATTTGACATCACGGATCGTCCCCTGGCCATCACACCGCGGGCAGGGGATATGGCTGGATTCACCCAGCGACGGGCGCAACCGTTGCCGCGACATCTCCAGCAAGCCAAACCGCGACAGGTGCCCGGTTTGCACCCGCGCACGATCCACACGCAACGCATCTCGCAGGCGGTTTTCCACTTCCCGCTGATTGCGGTTGTGCATCATGTCTATAAAATCAATCACAAACAGCCCACCCAAATCCCGGATACGCATTTGTCTGGCGACCTCATCGGCCGCTTCCAGATTGGTGTTCAGCGCGGTTGCCTCTATGTCCCCGCCTGCCGTGGCCCTGGCCGAGTTGATGTCTATTGATGTCAGCGCCTCGGTGTGGTCTATGACCAGTGAGCCGCCGGAGGGTAGCCTGACCTCGCGCGCAAAAGCGGTCTCTATCTGCCCCTCAATCTGATAGCGGCTGAACAGGGGATCGGTCTCGGAATAGAGTTTCAGCTTGCTGAGGTTGTGCGGCATGACCTGCTGCATGAAGTCGCGGGCACGGTCAAACAATTCGGTATCGTCTATCCATATCTCGGCGATGTCGTTACGCAGGTAATCACGGATCGCCCGGATGATGCTTTCGCTTTCTTGATAAATGAGGAACGGCGCGGATTTCTCCCGTGCCGCGGTGCTGATGGATTTCCACAGCGTGAGCAGATAATCCAGGTCCCACTGCAATTCCTCGGCACTTTTGCCGACCCCGGCGGTGCGCAGAATCAGCCCCATCCCTTGCGGGACTTCCAGCACACTCATCGCCTCGCGGGCCTCCGAGCGGTCATCGCCCTCAATCTGTCTGGAGACGCCGCCGGCACGGGGGTTATTCGGCATCAGCACACAATAGCGGCCGGCCAGACTGACGAAGGTGGTCAGGGCGGCGCCTTTATTGCCGCGTTCCTCTTTTTCCACCTGCACGATGAATTCCATCCCCGTCTCCAGCTCATCCTTGGTGCCGTTGCGCCCCCGGTTGCCGTCCTGCCCCTTGAACAGGGGCCGGGCGATTTCCTTGAAGGGGAGGAAGCCGTGCCGTTCCGTGCCGTAATCCACAAAAGCAGCCTCCAGGCTGGGTTCAACCCGGACGATGCGGCATTTGTAGATATTGGATTTTTTCTGCTCCCTGCCGGTTGCTTCTATATCCAGATCATAGAGTTTTTGCCCATCCACGAGCGCAATACGCAACTCCTCCGGCTGAGTAGCGTTAATCAACATTCTTTTCATTGTCGTTCCTAAACTGTTGTGCTCTACCGATGACGGCTGGCCCTGGGGCCGCTACAGGTCACCGGGAGCGGATTAATAAGTAGTCAACTGTCGCAAATAAACAACACATTGCGTGTGTTGGCCGGGATGAGGGGGCCGGTTTCGCCCCGCCTCATCATCGCAGGCAAATATGCCTCAAATGGCTTATCCTGCAACAGGTCACTGGTGCTATTGACCGGGCCACTATACCAAGCTTGACCTCATACAGCAATGAAAAGTTTCATATATGTCACGGATTATCAACAAAAAAACACAGACCCTGGCGATTGATGGCGAGCAGGCCGGGCGGCGTATTGACAATTTCCTGCTGGGGCACTTCAAGACCGTGCCCCGGAGCCGTGTCTATCGGATGTTGCGGTGCGGCGAGGTGCGGGTCAACGGGGGGCGGATACGGCAGGGGTATCGGTTGCAGGAAGGCGACTTGGTGCGGATACCGCCGGTGCGGCTGGTGCCGCGGTCTGAGCCTGCCGCTGTGCCTGATGCGCTGCTGGACAGACTGAAAGACTGCATCCTGTATCAGGATGACAATGTGCTGGTTATTGACAAGCCTAGCGGTCTGGTTGTGCATAGCGGTAGTGGGCGTGATTTCGGGGTGATTGAGCTGTTACGGCAGCGATTCGGGGAGGAGTTGCAGCTGGTGCATCGGCTGGATCAGCAGACCTCCGGCTGTCTGCTGCTGGCGCGTAATATGCCGAGCCTGCGCCGCCTGCACGAGGTGTTTCAGGCGGCGGAGATTGGCAAGACCTACACCGCGTTGCTGGCGGGGGTGATGCGGCACCAGACACAACGGGTTGAGGCGGCACTGAATGATGGCCGGATGCTGTCAGGGGAGCGTATGGTGACTGTGGATGAGCAGGGCAAACCGGCTGTGTCGCATTTTCGCTTGTTACAGAAATATGCCGATGCCAGTCAGGTCTCGGTGCGGATTGAGACCGGTCGGACACATCAGATCCGTGTCCATGCCCGGCATATCGGTCATGCCGTGGCCGGGGATAAAAAATACGGGGACAGGGACTTCAACAAACGGTTGCGGGCGCGTGGTCTGAAGCGTCTGTTCCTGCATGCCGGCGAGTTATGTTTTGCCGATCCGGCGAGCGGTGATGAGATACGGGTGGTGGCCCCGTTGCCGGCGGATTTACAGGCGGTGCTGAGTGCCTGTGAGGGCTGACAAGGGTAGGGCTGGTGTTAT
>JBPCXW010000048.1:0-9883 GCA_051008185.1 Gammaproteobacteria bacterium | reverse complement strand
CCCCCTTGAGGGGGAGCCGGTGGCACAAGGGCGTAGCCCGTAGTGGCTCCGGTGGGGGGCCATTGCTGATTGGTCTCATAAGTAGTAATCCGCTACATCATCTGTTGATATCCACACATAATGGGCGGCTACGGGATTCTGTCAAGCCGGGGCAGGCGGGGATTTTTTGACAGGCAACGGATCTGCGGCTAAACTTGCCTGCCTGATGTCGCCCGAGTTGCCGCAGTCTGTTGATTTATCCCAACTTGCCGATGCCAATGAGACCCTCAGCGGTATCGTGCAGGTGGGCGCAATGGGTCGCCTGCGCAGTGCGGTCATGCAGGTCACCGGGCCGGTTGCGGTCAATATCACGTTTTCCCGTGATGATGATGCGGCGATTTATCTGTCCGGGGACTGCCGGGTCACGGTCGGAGTACAGTGCCAGCGTTGCCTGTTGCCGATGCAGCTGGAGCTACACAGTGACATCGCTATCGTGGTAGTCAATGATGAGGCCGGGATTGAGCAGGTGCAGGCCGAACCGCTGATCAACCCGGGTAACAAACTGGACCTGACAGAGTTCGTAGAGGATGAGATCCTGCTGGCCTTGCCGATTGCGCCGATGCACCCGGTGGATGAGTGTGATGCGGCCCGGTCGGTGCAGGCGGACGGCGGCAAGCCCGACAACCCGTTTGCAGTACTAAAAGATTTACTGAATACAGAGAAACCCTGACGAGGAATAACCATGGCTGTGCAACAAAACAAAAAGTCCGTATCAAGGCGCGGCATGCGCCGCTCTCATGATGGCCTGAAAGACCCGGCACTGTCCGTTGAGCCGACTTCCGGTGAGACACACAGACGGCATCATGTCAGTGCCGAAGGCTTTTATCGCGGACACCCGGTTAAGCAGACTGAAACCGATTCAGACTAGCCTCCGGCGTCTCATTCATAACCGCTTGCTCATCCGTATCCGGCGACCTCGCTAATGACCGTCAATCTTGCCCTGGATGTCATGGGCGGTGATCACGGGCCGGACGAGATCATCCCGGCCGCGATGCACGCCCTGCAACAACACCCCGAACTGCATCTGTTGCTGGTCGGACAGGAACAAGTGATGCAGGAAAAGCTGCAGCGGTTTCCGGCGGCGGACAAGACACGTTACCAGCTGATCAATGCCGGCGAGGTGGTTGAAATGGACGAGAACCCCGCCTCGGCCCTGCGTAACAAAAAGGATTCATCGATGCGCATCGCGATCAATCAGGTCAAGGACGGGCATGCCCATGCCTGTGTCAGTGCCGGTAATACCGGTGCCCTGATGGCCATCTCACGATATGTCCTGAAGATGTTGCCGGGGATTGACCGGCCGGCTATCTGTGCCTCGTTGCCGGGCATCAAGGGTGATGTCTGTATCCTGGATTTGGGCGCCAATGTGGATTCCGATGCCGAACAACTGTTGCAGTTTGCGATCATGGGCTCAGAGCTGAGCCGTGCGGTGCATAATCTGCGGCAGCCAACCGTCGGTCTGCTGAATGTCGGGGCCGAGGAAATCAAGGGTAACGACAGGGTCAAGCAGGCGGCCCTGTTACTGGAAAACAGTTATCTGAACTATGTCGGTTTTGTGGAGGGCAACGATCTCTATGCCGGTGAGATTGATGTGATTGTCTGTGATGGTTTTGCCGGTAATATCGCGCTAAAGGCCAGTGAGGGGGTGGCTGAATTCATCATTCATCACGCCCGTTCAACCTTTGAGAGCACTTTTTACGGGCGGCTTGCGGCGATTGTTTCTATGCCGATACTCAGGACCATGCAGGAAAAAATTGACCCGCGCCGCTACAACGGCGCCAGTCTGCTGGGCCTGCGCGGGATCGTGATCAAAAGCCACGGCAGTGCTGACAAGGTGTCGTTTGCCCACGCCATTGATGAAGCCATTCAGGAGGTGGAAAACAATGTCCCGGACAGAATTTCCGATCAACTGGAAGCACTGTTTCACTAACTGAACGTTATGCACCATTCCAGAATCATCGCTACCGGCAGTTATCTGCCCGACAGGGTTATGCCCAATACCGAGCTGGAATCGCTGGTGGATACCACCGATGAATGGATCCGCGCCCGCACCGGGATTCGGCAACGCCATATCGCCGCAGAAGACGAGACCACGTCTGATATGGCCTGCGTAGCCGCCCGGCGCGCCCTTGAGAGCGCAGACATTGATGCCGACACGATTGATCTGATCGTACTGGCGACTTCCACCCCGGACCTGATCTATCCCGGCACCGCCTGTTTGTTGCAAGACAGACTCAATATCAAAAACGGCGCGCCGGCCTTTGATCTGCAGGCCGTCTGCTCTGGTTTTATCTATGCCCTGAGTGTGGCTGATCAGTTTATCAAGACCGGTGCCGCAGGCAGGGTGCTGGTGGTCGCGGCGGATATGAACTCCAGGATACTGGACTGGAAGGATCGCTCAACCTGTGTCCTGTTCGGCGACGGTGCCGGGGCGGTGGTGATGGAGCGGGCCGAACAGCCCGGGATTTACAAGACCCTGTTACACGCCGATGGCTCTTATGCCAGCTTCTTGCAGGTGCCCTCCGGTGTCTCCAAACCGACGGATGATCCCTATGTGCGCATGAGTGGCGGTGAGGTCTTCAAGTTTGCGGTCAAGGTCATGGACGAGATCGTTGCCGAGACGCTGGCAGACACAGAGATTGGTCTGGACGATATAGACTGGCTGATCCCGCATCAGGCCAACGAACGCATTATCAACGCCACGGCAAACAAACTACAGTTACCGATGGACAAGGTCATCCTGACGGTTGGTGATCACGGCAATACCTCGGGCGCCTCCATTCCGCTGGCACTGGATACCGGTGTCAGGGACGGGCGCGTCAAGGCCGGTGATATTGTGTTGCTGGAAGGGGTCGGTGCCGGTTTCACCTGGGGCGCGGCCCTGCTGCGTTACTAAACGAGCGCAACACAGGCATGGGCAAACTGGCATTTGTATTTCCCGGACAGGGCTCGCAGGCCATCGGCATGTGCGCCGATCTGGCCGTGCATTTCCCGCTGGTGAGCGATAGCTTTGATGTGGCCTCGGCCGCATTGGGTTACGATCTCTGGCAAGTGGTGCAAGCGGGCCCGGCGGCGGAGTTGAACCGTACCGAGATCACCCAGCCAGCCCTGTTAAGTGCCGGTTACGCCATCTGGCAGGTATGGCAACAGCGGCAGGGCAGGCAAGCGGATATACTCGCCGGACACAGCCTCGGCGAATATACCGCGCTGGTCTGTGCCGGGGTGCTGGAGTTTGCTGCGGCGGTCAAGCTGGTGCAACGACGCGGACAACTGATGCAAGCAGCAGTGTCGGCCGATGCCGGCGGTATGGCGGCGATCATCGGGCTGGATGATGAGGCCATTACCGGGCTATGCGAACAGGCCGCCGAGGGGGCGGTATTGTCCGCCGCCAATTTCAATTCACCGGGGCAGGTGGTCATAGCCGGTGAACTTGCCGCGCTGGAACGAGCCTGTACACTGGCCAAATCCATCGGGGCCAAAATGGCCAAGCGTCTGGATGTCAGCGTGCCGTCACATTGTGCGTTGATGCAAACGGCGGCCGATACCTTTGCTGCAGATTTGCAGGCCGTGGAGTTTGCCGCCCCGCAGATCCCGGTGGTGCAGAATGTTGATGCGCAACACCACACTGATCCGGCAAGCATCAGGACAATATTGCTGCAACAATTATATCGCCCGGTGTGCTGGCGACAATCCATCACCGGTATGCGTGCGGCGGGCGTTGACAGGATTGTTGAGTGCGGCCCGGGCAAGGTGTTGGCCGGTCTGATCAAACGCATAGACAAAACCATTGACTGTTACAACATACAGGACACAACATCACTGGATAACACCCTTGAGGAGGTGGCAAGATGAAGATAGAACTGGACGGACAGACTGCGCTGGTGACCGGCGCCAGCCGGGGCATCGGCAAGGCCATCGCGACGGCACTGGGGCGGGCGGGGGCCACGGTCATCGGCACGGCTACCGGGGACAAAGGCGTGCAAAGCATCCAGGCCGAATTCAGCGAGCAGGGGATCCAGGGCAGGGGGGTGCTGTTGAATGTGGCAGAGCCCGCCTCCATCGCCGCCCTGGGCAAAGCACTGGAAGAGGCGGACACCCGGCCCGGTATCCTGATCAATAACGCCGGCATCACCCGTGATAACCTGATGTTGCGGATGCAGGATGAGGAGTGGGAGCAGGTGATCAATACCAATCTCTCATCCATATACCGGCTCAGCAAACTGTGCCTGCGCGACATGATGAAGCAACGCTATGGCCGGATCATCAACATCACCTCGGTCGTGGCCCTGTCCGGTAACGCCGGGCAGGCGAACTACGCCGCGGCCAAGGCCGGCATGATCGGTTTCAGTCGCGCCCTGGCCAAGGAGATCGGCAGCAGGGGGATCACCGTCAATTGTGTCGCCCCGGGCTTCATCGCCACCGACATGACGGCGGCACTGTCCGAACAGCAGCAACAGGTCTTGCTACAGCAGATCCCGGCCGGTCGTCTGGGTAACGCAGAGGACATTGCACAGGCGGTGGTATTCCTTGCCTCACCGGCGGCGGCTTATATTTCCGGGGAAGTCATAAATATCAACGGGGGCATGTATATGGCATAGATTTGGGTTGAACTAAACGACTTAAACCTATGTTTTAGACTGTGATTTTGATTATTTTGATATGTGGCTTGCAAGCCTATTGCTTTTCACTTACCTTACGGGCGCTTGTTGATACAAGCAACGTTATCTTTAATAGGGAGGTCTAGACCATTATGAGCAGTATAGAAGAACGAGTTAAAAAAATTGTTGTTGAGCAGTTGGGTGTCAAAGAAGACGATGTTACAAGTGAGGCTTCTTTTGTTGATGATTTAGGTGCGGATTCACTGGATACTGTCGAGTTGGTGATGGCTCTGGAAGAAGAGTTCAAGACAGAGATTCCGGATGAAGAAGCGGAAAAAATCACAACCGTCCAACAGGCGATAGATTACATTAACAAAAACCTTGAATAAATGAGGGTTGTTGTAGCACTGATAAGGGCCGCACATTCTATGGATGAGCGGCCTTTTTCTTTGGCTGCGGACCCGGCAAACAGCGCATGGCCAAAAACAGAGTTGTCGTAACCGGTTTGGGTCTGGTCACCCCGGTAGGGAATACCGCCAATGAAAGTTGGCAGAATATCCTCGCCGGCAAAAGCGGCATTGGCCCGATCAGTCGGTTTGATGCCAGTGATTTTTCGGTGCGTATCGGCGGTGCTGTCAAGGAGCTGGATATGGATGCCTATATCAAGCCCAAAGATGCCCGGAAAATGGACTGGTTTATGCGCTATGGCATGGTCGCCGGGATTCAGGCCTTTCAGGATTCCGGCCTGCAAGTGACCGAGGCCAATGCCCACCGGATGGGCGTTGCGGTCGGCTCCGGTATCGGTGGCTTGTTCGGCATAGAAGCGGGCGTGCAGACCCTGCTCAAGAGCGGCCCGCGTCGCATCTCCCCGTTTTATGTGCCGAGCAACATCATCAATATGGTTGCCGGTCATCTCTCCATTCGGCTTGGTCTGAAAGGGCCCAATTTTGCCATCGTCACTGCTTGTACTACCGGCACGCACAATATCGGGGATGCGATGCGCGTTATTGAATACGGCGATGCCGATGTGATGCTCGCAGGCGGGACCGAGATGGCCACTTCGCCAACCTGTCTGGCCGGTTTCGCCAATGCCCGGGCCCTCTCCACCCGCAACGATGAACCGGAGCGCGCCAGTCGGCCCTGGGATCGTGGTCGGGATGGTTTTGTGCTGAGTGACGGGGCGGGGGTGATGGTGCTGGAGGAATACGAACATGCCAAAGCACGCGGGGCGGATATCTATGCCGAGATCACCGGTTACGGCATGAGCGGCGATGCCTTTCACATGACGGCCCCGTCAGAAGATGGGGATGGTGCGATACGCTGTATGCAGAGCGCGTTGCATAACGCCGGCATTGATGCGACGGCGGTGGATTATATCAATGCCCACGGCACCTCAACACCGGCCGGTGATGTGGTTGAAAGCAACGCGCTGAAGGCGGTGTTCGGCGAGCATGCAAAAAAACTCGCGGTGAGTTCAACCAAATCCATGACCGGCCACATGTTGGGTGCGGCCGGCGGTGCCGAAGCGGTGTTTTCCATCCTTGCCATTCGCGATCAGGTGGCACCGCCGACCATCAATCTGGATGATCCCGAGCCCGCCTGCGATCTGGATTATGTCCCGCATCAGGCGCGGGAAATGCCTGTCAATACCGTCTTGTCCAATTCCTTTGGTTTTGGCGGCACCAACGGGACACTGATCTTTAGCCGTATCTGAAGCACTGCGATCAAGAGAACGGATGATCCTCGTTAACGGACAAGCGGCGCAAAGCATTGGCGTTACTGATCGTGCGGTACAGTTTGGTGATGGCGTGTTTGAGACCATCGCGGTAGCAGAGGGGCAAGCCCTGTGTCTGGATGAACACCTGCAACGGTTGCAGCAGGGTTGTCAGCGCCTGCAGATTCAGGCGGTTGATCTTGAGCCGATCAGGGCGGACATCAACAGCGTTATCGCCCGGCAGCCTGACTGTATTATCAAGCTCATCGTCAGCCGCGGTGAATCGGCACAAGGTTATGCGGTGCCGACAGACATTCGGGCTACACGGATCGTATCCGGCAGTGCCTGGCCGACGGCGGGGTTTGCCGACTCGTTGCGCGTATGCCTGTGCCAGACACGTCTCGGGCAAAACCCGCAACTGGCTGGCATCAAACATTTGAATCGTCTGGAGCAGGTGCTGGCGCGGCGGGAGGTCGATCTGCACAACTGTGATGAGGGTGTTGTACTGGACAACATCGGTAATGTGATTGAGGGTACCGGTAGCAATCTGTTTCTGCTACTTGAGGGACAGCTGGTCACGCCCGATCTTGAGCAGTGCGGTATCGCCGGGATAGTGCGCGGCAAGATCCTTAATCTGGCAGGGGAGTTGGGGTTGCAGGCGGTAGTACGTCAGGTGCAAGTTCAGGAACTGCAACAGGCATCGGAAATGTTTTTTTGTAACAGCATACGGGGGATTCAATCTGTGGCCGAATACGCAGGCCAAGCCCTGCCGCAGTCCACGACGGCGGAGCAGATCAGGGCGGCACTCATTGACAGACAGGTGATACGGGGTTGATATGAAAAAGATCATAGTCGGCCTGGGCTTGTTGGTGATAGTGCTACCGGCGGTCGCCTTCTACCTGTATCGGGATCTGCAACAGGCAATGCATGAGCCGCTACAGATCAACACCCCCCGCACGCTGATGATAGAGCCGGGCAGTTCCCTGTCGGCCATCGCCCAAGGGTTGCAACGCAGGGACTGGATAGAATACGCCGACTACTTTGTCTTTTATGCCCGCCTCCGGGGTGTCGCCGGTGCGATCAAAAGCGGTGAATATCAGATCAGCCCCGGCATGACGGCGGCCGCATTGCTGGATATGCTGGTCGCAGGCCAGGTAGTGCAGCATTCCCTGACCCTGATTGAGGGCTGGACTTTTCAGGAGATCATGCAAGCCCTCAGACAGCAACCGGCCATCAGGCAAACTCTGGCATCAGCGGAGCCCCGTGCGGTGATGGCCGCGATAGGCAAACCCGGTTATTTCGCCGAAGGACGGTTCTATCCTGACACCTATTATTTCCCCACCGGCGCGACCGACATTGAGTTCCTGTCCCGTGCCAATGATCGCTTGCAGGACATATTGCAGGAAGAATGGCAGCGACGCGCGGACGACCTGCCTTATAGTTCGGCTTACGAGGCACTGATTGTGGCCTCCATCATAGAAAAAGAGACCGCGGTGGCGGCGGAGCGCACCGCGATTGCCGGTGTGTTTGTGCGGCGTTTGCAAAAAGGGATGAGACTGCAAACAGACCCCACGGTAATATACGCCCTCGGGATGGCCTTTGATGGTGATCTCAAATACCGGGATATGGCGTTTGATTCACCTTACAACACCTACGTCCATGCCGGTTTGCCGCCGACACCGATAGCCGCGGCGGGACGGGAATCGATACGGGCGGCCTTGCATCCTGCGCCGGGTGAGGCCTTATACTTTGTCGCCAGGGGTGATGGTTCACACCAGTTCTCTGCGACCCTGCAAGAACACAACGTAGCAGTGAAAAAATATCAAACCAGAAAATGACATGAACGACAACGGTTACTTTATTACCTTTGAGGGTATAGACGGGGTGGGCAAGAGCACCCAGATTCAGGCGGCACGGGCGTTGCTTAAGGAGCATTATGATCACGGCAAGGTGGTGGTGACGAAGGAACCGGGCGACAGCGCTGCGGGGGAGATGATTCGCGAGGTAGTATTGGCAATAGATACCACTGCCATGACCGCCATGACAGAGTTGTTATTGCTCTTTGCCGACCGCGCCCAGCATCTGAAGGATGTCATTCGACCCGCTTTGGCAGAGAATAAGCTGGTACTCTGCGACCGCTTTACCGATTCCAGTTATGCCTATCAGGGGACGGGCCGGGGGTTGGGGCGTGAGAACATCGCTATTCTGGAAAGCATGGTACAGGACAAGCTACGCCCCGATCTGACCGTGTTACTGGATGCACCTGCAGAAGTGGCTTTGCAACGGATAAAACAGCCCGCAAATCTGGATCGTTTTGAAATGGAACCGGATACGTTTTTTGAAGAAGTCAGACAGGGCTATCTGGCTATCGCCGCCGCCGAACCGGAGCGGGTACATGTCATAGATGCGACTGCCGAGCAAGCTGCCGTGACCGAGTCACTGCGGCAACTCCTGCAACAACGAGGACTAATCCCGTGAACTACCCCTGGCAACAACAACGTCGACAACAACTACAGGCCGCGATTGATTCCCGCCGCCTGCCGCATGCCCTGTTACTGACCGGCGCAGAAGGCATGGGCATCAGCGCGTTTGCAAAGCAACTGACGGAAGACCTGTTGTGCCGTGATGATCAGCAGACCGGACAAGCCAGACAGTTGCTGGCCGCAGGCACACATCCGGATGTGTTACTGCTGGAACCGGAAGAGGAGGGCAAGCAGATCAGGGTTGAGCCTGTCCGGGAACTGATCAATTTCATTCATCTCAGCAGCCATGGCGGCGGTTATAAAATAGCGATTATTACACCGGCTGATGCGATGACCCGCAGTGCAGCCAATGCCTTGCTGAAAACTCTGGAGGAACCACCGGCCGATTCACTGTTGCTGTTGCTAAGCCACTATCCTTTCAGACTCCCGGTGACCATACGTAGCCGCTGCCAGCGTTTGCATTTCAATCCGGTTGCCGCTCAGACGGCACTGGACTGGTTTGGCACCCAACAATTACAAATTGATGATCCGGAGGCAGTGCTGGATCTGGCCCGCGGCGCGCCCCTGAAGGCCGTGCAACTGCATCAGAGTGGTGCGCTGGAGCAGTTTCAGGCGATCACGCAGGATTTGGCCGTGTTGCGGGATAGCCGGACCGAGCCGATGGGCATCGCCGAAAAATGGCTGGAGCATAATCCCGCCGATCTGTTTCAGTGGCTGCTGGTTATCTTTGGCAGAATGGCACGGCTGAAATGCGGCGATTTTCAGGGGGGCGCGCAACATTCAACGATCAACAAGGATTTGTATGCCCTGGCAGAAGGGCTGGGCTTGGCAACCATACTGGACTGCCATCATCGCCTGTCAGCCGATTATCAGGCGACGGTGGGGCCGTTCAATCTTAACAAACAAGGGGTGCTGGAAGATTTTGCCGTATATTGGCAGTTTCAGTCCGGCAACCATCGCCTGCCATTATGACGAACTACCTGATCGACTCCCACTGCCATATCAATATGATTGAGCATCCTGAAGGTGCGGCTGCGATCATTGCCGCC
>JBPCXW010000047.1:0-12910 GCA_051008185.1 Gammaproteobacteria bacterium | reverse complement strand
CCCCCCTTGAGGGGGAGCCGGTGGCACAAGGGCGTAGCCCGTCGTGGCTCCGGTGGGGGGCCATTGCTGATTGGTCTCATAAGCACTAATCCGCCACAGTTCATGGCAACCGCCCTACAGTTACCATTCTGTTAAATAACAGTGGCCGAGAAATCCAGATAAGTATGTCGTCGTAGGCAGCATCTGTGCCAACACCTGTTGGACTGCCGCTCTGATATAGTGCGTCCCCATCGGAGCAAGTGCTGGTATTCGGATCGTAACCATCAGCATTGCCGCAATCTTTGGTTTCATAAGTCGCGTTTTCCCCATCCTGTGTGAGGTTGCTGCCGGTGGAATAGATCACGGCGACTGGCCTCTCTTCAGCAGAGGTCAGCAGATTACCATCGTTGTTCACGATCACGATATTTTCTTCTTGATCGGTGTCCAGATCAAACATATCCATTGAGTCACTGAACTTTCGATCTACACGGTAACGCCAGTAACCATCAAACGGATCCGTCGCCGCGGAGCGAGACAGGCCCCAGGGATCAGTCGCCTTTACCCCCAGAGTACGCCAGGGCAGATAACCTTCGGTGCTACTATCGTTGTTACATTTGTCAGCCTCTATGCCATATTTGTCGTCGGCGGGATCAGTCTCGGTGGCCGGACAGGGCAGATAACCGTTAATCATGACAAAACCCAACATCGCCTCCCGAATCTGCTCCAGCTCAACAGTAACGCGGGCGCGTCTTTTACCATCCCCTCCGCTGCCCAAAGGGGCAAGTGTTGTTGTCAGAAACAAAGTGGTGATCAACAACACCATTGACAACTCCAGCAGGGTGAAACCTTTTTGTCGGTATAGATGCATAGTGCAGGCGGCTATGGTGCCACCACCCTGAGTTGATCGTTAAAGACGGCGGAGGCACCTTTACTGGTGAACATATCATTTGTCTTAACGGCATTATCCTGCTCATAGTAATTCCTGATATCGCCGCTGGAACGATCATCGTCGGCCAGTTCCATGCCTGCGGTCAGCAACACAACGTGATTTTCATCAGTAGTGGCAAACAACCCTTGCACGGTAAGACAGTCACCTATTGCATTGCTACAATTGCCATCCCCCCCGGGGACAAACTCTGAACTGTGGGCAAGATAAACCAGCTTATGCCATTTGTTTTTGATAAACCATTCCGGCAACTCGCCATTTTCCCGGGAAAAATAAAAACTCAAACCTTGTACCTTGATATACGCAGTATCGCCGGCAGGGATGACAATCCTGCCCCTGCCCAGCACCGCACCGCTGTCATCTCTATCCTCAAGCGTGACTGTAGATTCGAATCCGATCTCGTTCTCGGCACTACAGCCGAGACAAACCGAGCGTTGTCTCACCCCGCCGACAGCCGCCTCGGACTGCTCACCCCGGTAGCGCAGATTGACACTATACTGGCGCAAGTTGATGTAGTTGTAATACACAATAAAGCTGTCGCCCAAATTAAAGATGCCATTCGTACCGTCCTGTAATTCTACCGTCAGTGTGGTATCGTCCACCACCGTGATCTGACTGAATGAATCGTCTTTCTCTATGATGTCGCCGGGGACTACTCCCGTGCTTCTGAAATTTATGGTGTTGCTCGTCGCACTGACGGTCAACATGGCCGTGGCTGATTTGATCCGGTAATACTCATCTGCAACCCAGTCCGATATCGTACCCAGCCCCTGTGTCCCCAGACTTGTTGCTGAAGTAACTCCACTCACCACCGAGATACGCGGTTGCGAAAAAATATAGTTATCGTCGGGCGGGTCGGTCTTGTTGGCATTATGCTGCACGATATCGCCGCGCTGTATCCTCGAACGGTTGAAATCTTTTGTGTCATCTGTCAATGTAGCGGCATCGGTAGTGACCCTGCCCTCAACATAGCTGAACGGCTCACTTCTACCGACACATTCCACTATGTCCGGTGTACTCCAGATACAGTTACCCCCATCAATGCCGATATTGATCGTGCCGTTCATGTCCGAGGATCGGACCGAATCTCGTAACGCATCATCATACTCAGACCGGGAGCCGGAGGGCGAGCTGACCAAGACACTGCCGGTAGCAATCGCATAATCGACGCTAAAGGCACTGGGAAAATGCCGTCCCGGTTGATGCACCGGTAACAGGCCATAGCGTGTACCGGCACTGCTACTAAAACGCGCAAGACGATAGACATCATCCTCTTCAAAGATATTGTCATTACCAAACGCAAGTCCGGTCAGTAGCAAGATGTCGGTGCCACTTACCGAGGCAACTCGACTGTATGAACCATCGGTGACATTCTCAATCAGATCACCTTGCACCACCCCCAGGGTGATAAAATTCACACGAGGGTCTTGCAGTTTGGATCCGTTGCTACCGGCTGCCGCCCGGCCGGTGTTGCTTCTGATGACATAGCGGTCATTCACGGCAAAGGCATTGTCTGTGCCGCCGGACAAGCCCTTCACTACCAGAGTGTCATCATCAACCGTCTCTATCACGCCTTTGGAACCGTCACTGCTATTCTCAACAACATCACCGGGGATTAGCGCAAGGTCTTCAAAGTCCTTGCTCCTGTCCCTCAGGGTCAAGCCGCCGGAACCGCTACCGGCACTACCGTTGAGTAAATCAGGCAAACCCTTGCGATCAATATAGTAGATGTCGCCGCTATCAAAATCGTTATCCGTACCCATGGACAAGTTACTGACGCTGAGCGTCCTGGCCGTCACCGCGGTGACCATCCCGATACAACCATCTGTCGCGTTGCGCACGATGTCATTAACCTGCACCCCGGCCTTGATAAAATTCCTTCTGTTGTCACGCAGCTCGGTAGCGTCATCGTCGTCATCGTCGGTGCCATGCCATCCTCGCAATGGACTGTAATCCGCATTCGGATCGGCAAACGGCACCAGCCACGGCCAGTCATAGTCCGCTGTCCCGTCAGCATCGGAATCCCTATACTTGCCCAGCGCACTTCTCAGTTCACTCAACACCCTTTGTTCCACCGAACGCATTAGCTCGGCACGGGTAATGACTATCAGTTGATCATTGAATACCCCCGTTGCCTCGGTCACAAATACTGTGGCATCAGCTGTGGCGTTGTCCGCCTCCAGATAATCCGCCGCTACGGTACTGTGCCTGCCGCTCTGTGTCGCAAACGGCGAGCCCGGGGCGATGATGACGGCAACAATATCAGTCACACCATCAACGCTGAGCAAACCCGGAGTCTCACTGTTGATGATGGCGTAATTGGATTGGGCATTCCTGAAATTATTTGATACGGCATACCAAAGCCGCTCGCCGCTGGCATCACGCAGGTCTTCCAGACCCAGAATGCGAAACGGCAACCGCCCCAGGGTAGTGCCGGTGCTGATGGCACAATTGGACCGCGGCATGCCATCATTCTTTCGATCAGGACAGGGCAAAAACCCCGGCCCTTTTTGCTTTTGCTTCTTCTTGTCACGGAAATCCGGATAATTCATCGCATACATCAGCAATCCCTGTTTCGCCTGTTGCAACGCGATCTGTGAGTCCGTTGCGCGTAGCACCTTATTGTTGTGACTGTTCAGACCGATCAGCAACAGCCAGGTGGTTGAGGCGAGTAGCACCGACACCAGTGCCAGCGAGGCCGCGCCGGTTTGTTTTGATGGATTAGGGCGCAAGTTGGGTCTCCTGATTCTGTTCTGCCTCGGGTTCCGGCACTAGTTTCTGGCCGACTTCAAGCTGGTACGCCCGCCCTTCCCCCGACAATGTCACGCTGGCCCGGTTGCCGCTCACGGCGGCCTCCTGCATCAGTAACTGTTTCGCATTGGCATCGTTGATCCAGACTATGCCCTTGTTGCGCTTGCCGCGATACATCAGGCCATGCAATGCAATCGCACCGACAGTGTCCGGCGTTGCTTCCTCTACTACTACAGTTGCCTCCACCGTCTGCTCCGTCGTTGCTGCATTATCGCGGCGCTGATCCAGTATCTTGCGTTGCTCGGGCGTGCTAAAAAACCGGCCAAACTCCTCCGCATGAGTGGGCATAGACGACACCAGCAACAGCAACAACAAGCGGCACACTTTTTTCATACCTTGATTTCCCCGCCGTTGGCCGGTCTTATTGAATACCAGAGTAATTTACAACGGGCGGTGATGCCGCCCTTGCTGGGGACCTCGTGCAATATCTCGCCGCGCGGCTCAAGTTTGCAGCCTGCCACTGTGTATATCCCCCCGGCCCTTGCATCAAGCACATCAAACAAGCGCAACAAATCCGCTTCATGTAATAACTGCATATCCAGACTCATGCTGCTGGCAAACAAACTGTACCCGCCCATCACGACCTGATACTCCGGCTGCCAGGGTTTTTGCGAGGCTATGTCGTATAACAAATTGGGCAAGCCGAGTTCCTCTCTGGCCTTGTGCAATACCTCTATCCAGTCAAGCCGTCTTTCCCCGCCCAGTACGCCCGTCCCATGCAATTCAATAAAGGCGGGCAGATAATGTTGAATGAGCGTCTTCTCATCCTCTACCGACAGATAGCGGTTGCTGATAGAGTGAAATTCCCGTTGGGATGATTCATAACCGGCCAACATTTTTTTCTGAAAATAATGACTGCCCGCAATCAGGGCGCAGGTCAGCAACGCGCTTAACATCAACAACAAGGTGGTGCCTTTTACAAACGGCCATTCCAGTGTTCTAACTGTCATGTCTTAACCCCAGCACGACGCGCATGGAAAAGTCCGCCTTGTGCGCCCTGCCCTGCGCGTTGCCGTGCAGGCTGGCACCCGAGCTCACATCCAGCGGCAGGGAGAGGATGTTGATGGCATGGATATTATCCTGCTCACGCAATGCCGCCGCGAAATGTTGTAACAGATCAATCGCCGCGCGGTAATTACCAGTGAAAGGTTTTATCGTGCCATCAATGGTTGCGATTTGGTAAAAATCAAACCCGGCCGTTGCGGCATCTGCCGGATCGGTGCCGGGATCAGTGCCTACCGTCCAATTCAGTTTGTGTAGATGTATGGATGGATAGCCATCCAGACCATGACTGATCGCCCGCATCATATCCAGCGGTGTAGTCTTGTGGGCGGCCAACCGCTCGGCCAGATCAATTGCGACTTTCAACTCTGCCGGTTGCACCGATGTCTCGGGTAAATGCTGTCTGGCCTGCTCATTCAGTGCGGCGTAAGACTCGGCCCGCTCTCGTGCGGCGAGACCATCCCGCTTGTATCCCAGGCCGCCGCTGAGGTTGATGCCGCTAAAGATCACGCCCGTCAGCAACAACACAACACTTGCCGCCACCATGCCGTGACGCAGACGCCGCATGAAAAAATAACGTCTCTCTTCCGCCGAGGCATAACAGTTCGCCGGTTTGGTCTGCAACAACTGATGCACAAAATACCAAT
The DNA here is from genome assembly GCA_051008185.1 of Gammaproteobacteria bacterium. GTDB lineage: Bacteria > Pseudomonadota > Gammaproteobacteria > Eutrophobiales > Eutrophobiaceae > CAXMWX01. Next base: position 7,525 of record JBPCXW010000047.1, on the reverse strand, counting down.
CACTGAATGGTGTTGTCAGTTTATACCTGGAACCGGCAGCGGCCAGCAAATCGTTCAGATCACAAAAGACAAATTGTGCCGCCTGCTGATCCGGGCACTCCTGCTTTAGCTGATGCAATAACTCACCCGTCGCCAAAAAATAAACCCGCAACGATTCGTCCGCGGCGATCAGGCGCAGGCTGTCAAGATAACGGCGGATTTTTTCAAACTCGTCTCTGATAAAAGATGCATTGCCCGCACCTTCGCCATCCGGTATATGTACCAGACGGCTGATCCCGAAACGATCATTATGAAAATAGGTCTGCCGCAAACCGCTGCCGGATTGCATGCTCACCAGCAGCTTGTGGGCGGCGGGCTGCTGTTCAATCTGTTGCAGGATAACTTCACTGAACAGCGGCAGGGAATAAATGCCGATCAGTGGTATCTTTGCCTCTTCCAGCAGGCCGATCCAGGAGCGGATTATTTCAGGGCGGGTGATCGCGGTAAACAATATCTGATCATCACGGCGCCCCGTTTCTTGCCTGCCGTTTAGCCGATGAGAATAATAAGGGGTGTCCCGGAACAAACGCTTGATCTTGTGTTTTATCAACGCGGCGCGATCAGGCCCATATACATGTGGAATAGTGTCGGGTTTATACTCCTCCTCAAACACATCAACAATGACAAGCAACGGCATCCCGCCCGCCTCGTGCAGATAGCGGGCGAAGTTTTTCTTGCCTTCCGCATCGTTAGCGAATGACCAGTCCGCATCCGGCTCACCGCCGCGGCAATGATACACTACGGCCTTACGGCTGCCGATAAACAGCACTCGTTCAACCCGTGGCTCAGATCTTGATATTACTGATAATGTCATACACAGGTCCCAGTATTGACAACATGACCCAGCCTATAATGATGCCCAGCACTGTGGTCATGACGGGTTCGATCAGTCCTTGTAACCTGCTGATGGATTCCCTTATGTCACGATTATAAAAATAACAAACATTTTCCAACGCCTGTTCCAGAGCGCCGGTTGACTCGCCCACTTTGATCATGCGTATCACCAAAGGTGGAAATAATCCGGCGGCGGCGAAACTGTCGCCCAGATTGTTGCCGTCGGCGATGTGTTGCCGCACATCCCGCAACGCCACGGCAATGGCCCTGTTACCAGCGATCTGTTCCCCGGTGCGGATGCAATCAATAATGGTGATGCCGGACGCATACATCATCGCAAAGAAACTAGCCAGTCTGGCCAGGATGATCTTTTTCAACACCGGCCCCAGCACCGGTAACCTTAGCTTGACTTGATCCACGGCCAACGCCAGACCGGGGCTGAGGTTGATCGCGATAATTAATCCGGCTACCGATAACAGCACGAACAGCAACAGTGCCCAACCGTAATCAACAAATAAGGCAGAGCTTGCGATCAACAGTTTGGTATGCCCCGGCAGATCATGTCCGATGGTCTGCACAAAAGTAATCAGCTCAGGCACCAGATAAGTCATCAGAAAAAACAACACGCCGATAACCACCAGCCCGACAAATGACGGATACATGATCAATTTTTTGCTCATCGCCGCCTGCTCATCCTGAAACTTCAGGCTGTCCGCCAGTTTGCCGAGTACCATACCCAACTGACCGGACTGCTCCCCGGCCGCAACCAGATTGGCGAATACGCCGGAGAACACTGTCGGGAAATCCAGCATGGATTGAGACAAAGTCTTGCCGCCCTCAATGGATTCAATCATGGCGGACACGACTGTCTTCAGCCGTGGATTGTCCGTGCTGTCAGACAAATCCTTCAAGCCTTGCAAGATCGGCACACCGGCCCGGGCCATCTGCTGTAAATGCAAACAGAACATGATCAATTCCCGACGCTTTATCCCGCCACCGAAAGATTTTTTGCGGGCCTTGACCTGCTTGCAATGCACCAGATCCAGCCCCATTTTTTGCAAACGCATTTCCAGATCAGCGGTATTGCCGGCATCGGTGCGGCCGGTTTGCATCCTGCCGCTGCTGTCTATGGCTTTGTAGCGATAAAAATCCATGGCCGTTATCCCTGCCGACGAACCGTCAGATCCACCACTCTGGAAACCTCTTCCAGACTGGTCATACCCTGCAACACCCGCAAACACCCCGCCTCTGCCAGCGGCCGGAAACCTTTTGCCAATGCCATGCGACCAAGTTCGCGCGGGGTAGCGCGCTGCGCTACCAACTCATCCAGATCAGAATCAAAATTCAATACCTCAAGCAACGACATACGCCCGCGATAACCCTGCTTCTCACACTCGGCGCAACCGGCGGGCTGGTAAATGACGGGTTGCTTGTCGGTGTCTTCCACACCCAGCAGTTCGCGTTCCTGCTCCGTCGGCGCGCAAGCCTGCTTGCACGACTGACACAACTTCCGCACCAGACGCTGCGCCACCACGCCGATGATATTCCCGGCAAGAATATCCGGCTTGACACCGATATCCAGCAGACGCGGTATCGCACCGATCGCGGAATTGGTATGCAGCGTGGAAAACACCTGATGCCCGGTCATCGCGGCGCGCAAGGCCATACCAGCGGTGGGCTCGTCGCGGATCTCGCCCACCAGAATAATGTCCGGGTCTTGTCGCATCATGGAGCGGATGCCGTTGGCGAAGTCCAGATGGCAAGTCTTGTTGACCGAGGTTTGTCTGATCATCGCGATCGGATATTCCACCGGGTCTTCCAGTGTCATGATGTTCACGGCTTCCGTGTTCAGGTGACTGAGAATGGAATACAGAGTAGTGGTCTTGCCGCTGCCAGTAGGCCCGGTTACCAGTATGATGCCCTCGGGCCGGGCCAGCATCTGTTGCAGGCTGTCAAGCTCATCTTCCTGCAAGCCCAGACCCTGCAAGGACACGATGCCACGCTGCCGATCCAGCACCCGCAACACGATGTTTTCACCCTGCACCGTAGGCAGGGTAGATACCCTGAAATCGATCTCGCGGCCCGACAGGGGCAGAGAGATACGCCCGTCCTGCGGTGTCCTGGTCTCGGCGATGTCCATGTCAGCCAGCACCTTCAACCTGACGGCGATCGCAGACCAGTAGTTTTTGTGCAGACTTCTTATCTGCCGCAACACGCCATCAATGCGATAACGAAACCGTATAAAACCCGCCTCCGGTTCAAAGTGAATATCAGATGCACCGAGCTTGACTGCATCAGACAACAAGGCATTGACCAGACGCACAATCGGCTGGTTATATTCATCTGTTTCCGCATCAAGGCTTTGATAATCAATCTCGCCGGTCTCAATTTCATTCAGGATGCCATCAACGGAAAGTTCAAAACCATAAAACTGATCAATGGCCTTTTCTATCTCCGCCTCACCGGCCAGCAACGGTACGATCTCCGCCGTGCCGCCCAGATGCGCGTTCAGCTGATCCAGAGCGACCACATCAAAGGTATCCACCATAGCCAGCGTAAGCTGCCCGCCTTGGCTGTCAAAATGCACCGGCAATACCTTCAGCCGCCGCGCCAGTTGTTTCGGGATTAGACTGATGGCCTCACTGTCCGCCACCACACGATTGAGATCGGCACTCTCCTGACCAATCACACCACCGATGACATCGCGGATGATCGCCTCGGTGGCAAAACCGAGTCGCACCATGATCTTGCCCAGCAGTTCCTTGCTTTTCTTTTGCTCCAGCAGGGCGATATTGACCTGATCAGGTGTGGTAACGCCTTTTTGCACCAGGATTTCACCCAGGCGCATATTCCCGCTCAGGGCCGCTGTGTTGGCTACGGTCATGGTTGCACCTGTGTTGATAGTGCCTGAATACGATTACGCACAGCGGTGCCATCAATCGCATCACTATCCTGCCCGGCGAGATCCAGTGCGGCGCGGTAATACTTTAGTGCCGCCTGTACCTGCCCCAGATGATCCAGACTGATGGCAAGGTTGAGTGCGTAAGCGACATTAGCGGGAGCCAGCCTGTGGGCGTTGAAAAACGCCTGCTGTGCATCCGGCCAGCGTTGCCCGACGGCGTAGAGCCTGCCCAGGGTAAAATACAACAGCGGATTATCCGGCTGTTCAAACAATCTGTTTTTGATCGCGCTCTCATCACGCGCTGCAAGCCCGCTACCCTGCAAGTCCGCCAATGCGGGATAGGCTATCCGATCCTGCGGGTTCAGGTTCAACAGGTGGGCATAAATCGCCACCGCCTCGTCACGCCCGGACTCCCTGAGTGCCACCGCCGCCAATCCCAGCAAGGCGTCGCGATGATCAGGATAGTCTTGCAACAGTGCCTGATAGTGGCCCCTGGCCGTCACCAGATCACCGGCCCGATAGGCGGCATAAGCCTGCCTGACCAGCACTGTCGTCCGCTCCGGTGCTTTGCTTTTGCTGATTTGCAAACGCAGCGGGTCTTGCGCGATGCGTCTGCCGATGGGTTTGTCCGGCTTTGCAGATGCCGTATCACTTGTTGTCTGTGCGATGATCTCTGCTGGCAACAGATTAGGTAGAAACACCATCGCCATCAGAATGGCCTTGCCGGACTGTTCAACATTGCACGCTGTTTTTTTGAGGATCGGATTCATAGCATCAGTTGGTTTTTATAAACTGTTTGTAGGATCGCAGATCACCATCCAGACTCGGGTTGCTGACAATGACGGGGCGCAAAAAGATAACCAGCTCGGTCTTGGACTGATTGATTCGCTTATTCTCAAAGGCCGCACCCAGGCCGGGTAATTCAGACAGACCGGGAACGGCATCGGTGTTTCCTCTGGTTTCATTCTGCATCAAGCCACCCAACACACCGATCTGATTATTGTTAAGACGCAACATGGATTCCATCTGCCGCACCCGTATCTGCGGCACCTGATTTTCCACATTCAATGACGGATTGGGATCCTTCACAAAGCCGGTGATACGGGAGATGGACGGCCTCACATTCAGGATCACAGAGCCGTTACTGTTGATGCGCGGCGTAATGCTCATGGTAATGCCCACCGGCACCGTGCGGGGCGTGGTTTCATAACTGCTGACCGCCACGCCCTGAGTGGTATTGGTCTCCTGCTCCACCCTGAAATAAACCACGTTATCCACCACCTGTAACAAGGCGGTCTGGTTGTTCAGTGCCATAATCTGCGGGCTGGACAGGACCCGCACATCACCGAATTGCTCCAGCAACTGCACGGCAAAACTCACCCGGTCACGATCAGGATTAGGATCAAAAAACTCAAAGCGAAAGGTTGATGCAACATCTATAGACCTGCTACCGGACGGAATGCCGGCACCAATCTGATTGACAGCGCCCTGCCCGGAGGCAAGACTGAAACCCGCCTTACCCTCTTTGGCCAGATAAGCCCAGTCTATACCGGCCTGATAATCATCACTCAGATTGACCTCAATAATGCTGGTCTGAATCATCACCTGCCGGTTGGCACTTTGCAGGGCATTATCTATCAGCGCCTGCACCAGTTTATGTTGCCTGCCGCTTGCCCTGACAGTCAGTAGCCCAGCCTCAGGATAGGCGATCACATTTTGCGTGGCAGACAAGACCTGACCATCATCGCCGCCGCTAGCATCGTCACCGATAATGGCTGTAACATTTGCTATCAGGCTGGACCAGAAGGCATTCATCGCCTCACTGGTAATTTTGATAGAAGAACTGTTGCCCGAACCGCCCCCGCCGCCGCCAACGGCATCAGACCCGCTACTGACCGCACTTTCAATCTGGCTGGCACTCTCAACATTACTGCTGGTGCTACGGCTCATATCAATATAGTCAATCTGATAACTACGAAAGAACGGCACATCAGGCAGGATCAACAACTGCCGCCCCTGCAACTCATAACGCAAGGCGGCCTGTCTGGCAATCCGATCCAGCAGTTGCGGCAAGGTGCGCTCAACCGCATTCATCGTCACCATCCCGGCGATGGCGGAATCAATATCCATATCCACATCAGCATCTCTGGCCAGCGCAAACAACAACTCCCTGACCGGCACCTCATTAACCACTACCGTATATTTTTCCGGTTCCTCAGCAACCACAGGCACCGGCAACACTGGCGGTTGCCGCACCAGTTCCGGTATCCCAACAACATCTGCAGACGCCGCCACAACCTGAATATGCCCGGCGGAAGGCTCAAACGGCTCAGGCTCCAGCCGCGCGCAGGCACTAAGGACCACAAGCCCTGCAACAATAAAAATCCTGTTCGGTATCCTTACACTCATAATCAATCCTTTCAAATGTTATTAATCTTCCACACTTTCATCTTTTATCCATTTATACATTCGGACGTGCTCTCTCTTTGTTTCGAACTTCCGCTTATCTGCATGAAGCATAGCTTTGAACAACCAACCTGCATCTATACCAGCATTTTTTACTGGATCATCTGCGATGCCATTATGTTTATCATACAACACTATCAGTGGAGTGCCCTGCCAAAAGTGGTTTTCACCGCCCACTAAATTACGCAGTGCAAACCATTCATCTTTCTTGAGATTACACCAGCAGTATGCAGCTCCCTGAAGAAAATCGTCTATTTTCTTTTTTTGTTCCGGGGTTATACCTCCAACTTCTTCTATATCTGTATCATTCAGTAATGTCATAACTTTCTCCTTGGTTATTTAGGTACACAGTAAAATAGACAAAGCAGGCAGTTGCCGCACCAGTTTCGGTATCCTTACACTCATAATCAATCCTCTCAGCGGTTTTCACCTCGTTTGTATATTCGTGTATCCAACATACACGATTACCTCACATGAAAAAGAATAATTTTCAATAAAATGTGACAAATGTCACAAATTAAGTGAAAAAAAGTAATGATTCGAAGTAGCGGGACACTGTCCCCCCTTTGAGAGAACCACAAGGTAGGCACGAATAACTCCCCCCTTGAGGGGGAGTCAAAGAAAACGAAGTTTTCTTTGGTGGGGGGACTTGGTTTCAGTAACCCCGTCCCCCCACCTGAGCCACTGCGGGCTTGCGCCCTTGTGCCTCTGGCTCCCCCTCAAGGGGGGAGCTATCCGTGCTGGTAGGCGAAGCCGTGGGTACTTATAGTGAAAAGACAAAGCAGGCGTCGTTTGCCTGCTTTGACATTGCTGGTAGTGAAGAGGCAAAGAAGGCATTAGCCTTCTTTGACATTGTTAGAAGCCTTTTTGATACCGGATGTAACCGCGGTGATCGGTTTCTGTTTTTATTACTGCCTCGTAGCCGGTGCTGAAGTATTGGCCTAACTTCAAGTCGGTGCCAAGAGTAGTATTGGATTGCAGGTTGTTGCGGACGAACAGGGTTAGCAGTTCTTGATCTTTCAATACAGGGATGCCGTATTGCAATTCCAGACTGTAACGCCCGGCGGTGTTGCTTGCGCCGCTACCGAAGTTGGACAGGTTGCCGTCCCAGAGTTGTTGGCTGTCGCTTCCAATCGCACCCCACTGCGGCTTGAAGGTCAGTGACAGACCGCGATTATCACTGCGTGGTGACCAGACAATGCCGCCCTCTACCCCCCATTCACTCACATCCCGCTTGTGTACCAACAGGGTGCGGCCACTGATGTCAAACCGTAAGCCCCAATC
>JBPCXW010000046.1:0-42730 GCA_051008185.1 Gammaproteobacteria bacterium | reverse complement strand
GGTTAAGGAAGTTGATCGGTTGGGGAAGTGACAGAGTTGGCTACTGCTTGTAAAAGTTATGTTCCGGATCGATAAAAACTGCATAAAAAGTATTGCTATCAAAACGTACCTTCAATTTCTCATGCTCTTTGTCGTGAAAATTTTTCGGCACAAAAAACCCGGCCAACCGAAAATCGCTCTCAATCCTGAATCGAGCCCACTCCACATCATGCGGGACGTGTTTGGGGTGCTTGAAGTTTGATTTTTTAGTGGGAAATTCTCCATAGATAGCAAGTAGGTTTTCTTCCTCCCAATGCCGACGTGGTTCCCGAGACAGCTCAACGATCTTTTTGATTAGTTTCTTTCTCTGCCCTTCACGAAGAGATTCAAATGATTCTGTTCCTTTTTGAGAAATATCCAGAAGCGAGAAATTAAATTTCAGCCGCGCCGGTATCGTGCATGTTTCCCCTTCAAGCGAATCCGAGGGAAGATTTTGCAAAAACTCCTTTTTATCCTTGTTATAAAACCTACTCATTAAATTATGGGAACCCCGCCTATCTTTCTTGCCTCATACAAAGGGGTGATTTTTCTGTCATTCCTCAGCATATCCCCTGGTATTTCATCAAGCCGATATACAAAACTGGTGTTATTTTTCTTCTGAACCATCAATGTCCGATATTTCCCCAAGTCATCCATAATGGCTGAATTATGGGTGGTAAAAATTAGCTGGGCTTTTTGGGGGTTTGTCTCCGGCTTATCAAAAAGATCAACCAAAAGGGGCAAGATATGCGGGTGGAGATTTATATCAAACTCATCAAGAACCAGAACTCTACCATCTTCTAAAGTTGTAGAATATAAAAGCAAATAATCGTACAGCGTTTTTGTGCCGCTTGATTGGGAATCATAAGAAAGCTTTTGTGTTCCCTGCCTGGTCTGATGTGAAAAGACAGGGCTATGTATCTGCTCTCCCTTTTCATTCTCTTTCTTGACTATTTCTATATCCTTAACGCCTAGATCACATTTGCTGATTATATCTTTTGCAAACCTGAAACTAACTTCATCTTTATGATAGACCCATGAAATATCTTGGTAGCTTATAGGAGGCTTTCTCCCAACATCCTCAACACTCACAACAAAGAGCCAGAATGCAAAATAAATATCTTTAGTTGCTTCTACTTCATACTGATTCGCAGTGCTTATAAACGAGGCGTTGTTTCTTAACTTAACTGTCTCGAGAGAATCAAATTCCTTTTTTAAAGAAACAAACTCATTTTTGTTTCTTTCTACAACCAAAGTGCCATCTAGGAACAATTTTTCCTGATCAACTTTTTCGGGGGACACAGCCAATTCATACCTGTACTCGCTTCCATTGACGCTGAACACAATATAGAACTCGCTTAAGGCCTGTTTTGAAAAATGTGGGACTACCTTGATTTTCTCCTCTGGTTTTTTAGAAAATGAGTTGCAACAAAACTCTACCAAAAACGCGAGCACTCGCAAAACATTGGTTTTGCCGCTTGCATTCGCGCCCTTTACACACATAACCGTGGAGGCTTCCAACCCTTTTGAAATATCTACGGGGCAGTTGTTATTCAAACGAAATGAAGCTTCAAATCCCTCATCAAAGGAATAGAAGTTTTTCGCACCAAATTCCAGCAACATACGATTCTCCGCCAATTTTTGACAATGATACCTGCTTTAAGGTGGATAATACACCAAAAAACGGATAAAATCCGTCAATTATGGTCAGATTTGGTCACTCCCCCTTTCTGGGTAAGGTTTAAGTATAATGTCCGATTGACCCTAGCGGTTTCTGATTTCGCCCACCACATAGCCGAAAATAAACAACATGGACATCAATGCACTAACCAATGAATTGGCCGAGAAGCTAGGGCTTAAGGAGGCTGCCCAGCAGAATGCGCTTGCTGGTATGCCTGCACAGGACGCGACCGGCTTGACTGGCGCAGAAATTGGGGCTGTGGAGGAAGCTAAAAAAGCAGCAAGAAAAGCCCTTCATGCGCTTGATGTTCTCTGCCAAAATGCCAAGGACTCAATTCAAAATTGTAGCGAAACGCTTGCAAGGGGCCGTAAGCAACGGCAAGTTATTATGGCTAGTGTTCCGCCAGTCTCCAAGAACGTACTGGAAGCTCTTGATAAAGGGATAAACCAGACATCCGCCGCCTACGCAAAGTTCAAGGCCGACAATAGGCTTCAGCGAGAAGCATCAGGCGGTGACCGCTTTACCCAAACCGTTTGGGCATTCTTTGTTGTGATTGTCGAGGGATTATTTAATAGCTATTTTTTCGCTTCCGCATCGGAATATGGACTGGCGGGGGGATTTTTTTTCGCATTCTTTTTTAGTTTCGCTAATGTGGGATGTGCATTTCTAGGTGGCGTACTGGGGTTACGCTACGCTGGTCATTGTGATCCGGCGAAAAAATTAGCAGGGGTCCTTCTGTCTTTGACTTTCGTTCTGGTATGCATGGTGGTTGTGTGCCTGTCTGCCTTGTACCGGGGACATCTGGATTTGTTGCGTGGAGCCGTACTGCCTGAGAAGCTGGCATTTGAAGCATGGGGGGCAGCTTTGGATAGCTTGAAACATCTGGACTTTTGGGGATTGATTGTAACGCCAGAGGCTTTTCTGCTGATGATCGTAGGTGTTTTCTGCGCTTTCATCGGGTTTTGGAAAGGTTATGAGTATGATGACCGTTATCCCGGGTTTGGCACGATGTTGCGTCAAAAGGAAAACGCAAGAGAGAACTATAAAAACGCGCTGAATGCTCTGGAAAAGCAACGGAGCGATAGGAATGTGAAACTGCAAAAAGTCAGTGAAGATATAGACCGTGCCGTTAACACCATGAATAGTAAATTTAACGCCTTTCGACAAGAAGCCGGGGGCGCGCACCTGTCCGCCCAAACATCGCAGTTGGCTGAGAGCTTACTTGTGGTTTACCGTCAAGCGAATAGCGAGATTCGTGCTGATTCTGCTCCACCCTATTTCGAACAATTCCCTGATGAAAACGAATTTCACGGATTGGATGAAGAAAGTCGTCGCTTGAAAGCAGAATGCGATGAAATCAGGCCGGAGAAAGAATCATTGCAGAAGGAATGCCAAGAAGAAAAAGAACAAATCCAACGCGAATTGACATAATGCCTACGGAAAAGCAACGTAAAGACCGGAGAGTTGCCGTTATTGCTTTGACGAGCGTATTGTTGATTGTCATCGTCATTATCGTAAAAATTGTAGCCGGAGGAAAAAATTACGACCCGCTCACCCTGTGCCCCGAAGATGGAAACTATCCTCGCACTGCTGTGCTACTAGACGCAACCGACCGACTATGCGAGAGCCAAGCGAAAAAGGTTGAAGAGGAAATAATAAACAACCTGCTAAAGCAACCTGATCATGACGAGTGGGTTGGGATATTTATTCTCCATGAAAACAACTTGACTTTGCCAGCACCTGAAATCGCACTATGCTCTCCCGGCAAAGCCAATCCATTGATACAGAATCCCGAATGGGTACAACGGCGGTTTGAGGAGAAGTTCCAAAAGCCAATGGCGGCCGCAATCAAACGCCTAATACAAACATCTCCTCATACTACCTCGCCGATTCACGAGATGATTAAGGCGGTAGCACTGGACAGAAATTTTGATGACCCCACAAAAAAACGCCGTTTGATTGTGATATCGGACATGCTACAGCACACCCCGCCGGAATACTCACATTACCGTGATGGTGCAGACTTTCAGGTTTGGCGGAATTCAATTCATGGGCGGGATTTCCCGCAATTTTCACTGTCAGACGTGGAAGTGGAAGTTCTCTACCTCAAACGAACGGGTGATCTGGCCCGCTCTGTGCAAAACAACGAGGACCATATTCTTTTCTGGAAGAATTATTTCTCGGAACTTGGTGCGTCCATAGAGTGGAGTCCGGCGGTGTGTAAATGAAGGCTCTACTCAACTATCCGGTGTTCTACTGCGTGGTAGGCATTGCTCTTTCAGCCATTTTTCGCCCTATACGAGCGGAATGGTGGGGATTGCTCGTATTGAGCTTTCTGCTTTCCCTTTACGCATTTCTCACCAAGGATGAAGCCGATCTTGCTCATCGTTACGAAGTAGGGGATAACTGCTATTTTATCGGATTCGTCTATACGCTGGCAGTCATCACTTGGTCGTTGATGCTAGATACAGATTCCCTGCTATCCAACAAAGGAGGCGACTTGCTTCCGCTACTCACAACAGTGGGGATAGCTCTCGGAACCAGTGTGGTTGGCATGATCTGGCGATTCGGGCTAACTCATGGGTGGAAACCTCCGGAAGATGAATTTGACAGGGCTGTGACAAAAGCGGCTGTCGCTGCCACGGAGTTGGAAGTTGCCGTCGTTCAGGTGAATGAGTGTGTTACCGGCGTAGAGCAAACCATGTCCCAAGTAACGAATGCGATGAGTACATATTCCAGGCGGACTGAGGAAGAGACTCAAAAGATTGGGCGCGCGATGAGCAATGCGCTGGGGAGTGTGCTGGAAGACTTCAGTGCGCGAATCGCAGAGTCGCTCCAGAAAACGCACTTTGATGATGTGCGTGAAGCACTACAAGCAACCCTAGATGAACATCGGGCAGCCGTTTTAGGCGTTAATCAGGCGTTTTCTCAGTCTCTGGAAGAATTGAACACGGCAACAAAAGCAACCACCACCGGTGTTGAGGACGTGAGGCACGCTCTGTCCTCCCTGAACGCTATAAACGACACTGTACAGGCATTTTCCGAAGGAGTAGAAAACCTGAACAAAGCCCTGAAGACGATATCGAAAGAACAAACGGCATTGATAGGTAATGCCGAACATGACGTGCAACGAATGCACGAAGCGCGAGATGCCCTTGATGATCTCATCAAGACTATTCGGAGTGACGTGAAATCCATTGCTGAAATAAAGGAAAGCTACCGCCGTGCATTCGATGAGGCCGCACAAACGGCACTTGAAGAAACCCACCGTCTTTACGGACGGCTGATTACCGGAGCCAAGTTAGCACTGGGAGGAATTGACAATCTGGATCAGATAGCCAAGGACCTCCGCACCATTGCTCAAAACATAGAGCAGGAAGGGAATAACAAATGAGTGTGCGTCTGCTGAAACGCCGAGAAGGAGTCTTGGCCCTCACGCAAACCGAAATTATGTTGATTCTAGCAACCATTATCCTCCTGTTGTTGATGGCCAAGACTTTAGAGCTCGCCAGATTTAAAGACGACCTCGCACCACCCGAACCCGTAGAGGATACGACAGGTATAGGTGGCGACGAAGGTGAGGAAGGCGAAGGTGAGGAAGGCGAAGGTAAGGAAGGCGAAGGTAAGGAAGGCGAAGGCGGGGAAGGCGAAGGTCTGGTAGGCAAAATTGGTTGCTTGCCATGCTGGCTGAGGTCCGGAAAACGGAAGTATTACTTTGCCTACGACATAACCTATCATCCTGATGCCGATTCATTCAGTATCAGACCAAACAGAGACTGGGAAAGAGATGCAAAAATTGTAAATGATGCTCTGAATGGTGCCCTATCCATTCTTAAAGACTTCCCCACAGAACAAATGTCAAAAGATGAGTTTCTAAATTTTGGTCGCCGCATAATTACATCTAAAAACATTCAACACGGCGAGGAATGCCGATTAATGGCTACCATCAACAAAGCCAAGGTTGATGGAAATGTAATCGAATTTGTGCGCGATAAGGTCGGCTTTTGTCCGATATTTAGGTAGTAACTCAATGGTGGAGAAAAAATTAGCAGACGAGTATGAAAAAGTACTCCAACAACTAGACAGCACTATTACAGCCCTGTTGCAACAGCGTCTTATTCCGCCCTCTTCTCCATGGAAAAATAGATTGTATGCCATAGTCCAAAAGATCAAGAGGTTTTTCGTCTTTCGCAAAAAGGCCCGATGATTAAGATCAATTTACATAGGAAACTTTACACCCTCTAATGAAAACAGTTACGGCAATTACCCCAACTATTCAAATCGACTTCGGATCATTTTATGCTGCTGCCGCTGTGACCACCTGTACTGGTTACCACATAATTGTTGAGCTTTATGACAATGGAACTGCCGACATGTTTTGCAATAATGTTTACTCTAATACTTCGAAACGTTCCGAGCCCATTTGGTACGGGGACGTGCTGTCTTGGATGTCTGCAACGCAACCTGGGTGCTTCGATTTTCTGGACCCTGTAAAGGTCGGCGACCTTGCCCAAAAGATAGCTCCTCTCTTGGGCAAGGTTCACGCCGGTTGTACGGTTTACCGAGATAAAGAAGGGAATCCGACCGGTCGCCTGAATCAAAGTGGCGAGGACGCTAGCCAAATGATTCACCAACTTCTTGCAGAGGAACTCAATCTTGGAACTGATGAATATTCGTTTGAGCGGGTCATGTCACTCTTTGAGCAGGTCGACACAGAAGGAATAAAAATAGCGGATAGCGTTTTGGACGGGATATTTGAACAGTACCCTGATATGAAAACATTCATCGATATTGCGGACTATCTAGATATGGATGAAACCGATACTCTAAACGATCTTATGGAAACCTATCAAATCACGACCGGCGAACATTTTGACTTGGCATACGCGATACTCATGGAAGCAAAGCACGAACAGCTATCGCTTATCACTGGCGGAATTGACGCGGTGATGCACCATTTGTATAAACTGGACAGCGCCACACGAGGCCAGAAGCCAGACTAAACTAGCCTCACCAAAGGTGTCCTAACCCAGATATATATTTAGAACATCCCATTGTCATGGGCGCTGGTTTCCGGCATTTCCTGTAGCACGTCCCAATGTTCAACGACCTTGCCGTTGTCATCAAGCCGGAAGATGTCAATGCCGGCGTATTCTTTTCCGCCGGGCCAAAGTTGGTGGCAGTGCAGGATGACATGGTTTGCTTCGGCGAATGCCTTTTTTATCCGGACCTGTTTGCCCGGGTGCTCGGTAGCCATTCGTTCAAAATATTCTATGAAACCGTCCTTGCCTGATCGCACGTGGGGGTTGTGCTGGATGTATTCGTCCCCGACATATTTTTCAATCGCCTCTCTTGGGCGGCATTCGTTGAACATCAATTCGTAGAATGCTGATACGTTGCGTTTGTTTGTTTCCGGATCGGCGATCTTCTTTGTCATGATTTATTCCTCTGTCAGCTATCGTATGATTTTTCTTCCGTCAGTGTTGAGCCTGTTTTTTCGTTGATGCGTTTTTTTATCGCCGCGCGTTCGTCATTCTTTTTGTAGATCGCGCGGGCCAGACGAACGAAGGTTTTGTCAAACTCTCCGTTGTGCTCTCTGGCGCGAATGTCCTCTTCCATTTGCCATAGCTCCGCATTGATTTTTTTCAGCGCGGCAAGCTCTTCATCCAGATCCATGCGGCTGTAGGACGAAGCATTCCAGCTGGCGACAAGGGTGTCGTGTTCCTTCCTGATATTTTCCAGCTTGGATCCGTCCTCTACCTTGTCCAGTTTTAGTTTCAGGATGGTCAGCTTGTCCAGGAATTCACCGACTGATGTTTCTGTATGAATGCTCATAATTATTTTCCTATGCAGAAGCGGGAGAAAATCTCGCCAAGCAAATCGTCTGCCGCAAACTCGCCGTTGATCGTGCCCAGCTCCTGTTGCATCTGCTGCAAGTCGGCGGCCAGTAATTCCAGTGCCTTGTTTTGTTCAAACCGTTGCCGTGCTGTCTGTAGTTGCTGCTCAAGTTGTTGTAGTACGGATATATGTCTTTGCTGTGCCGCAAACCGGGTGTCGGTTTCCTGCCCGTCGCTGACCCGTGTAACGATGGTTTGCCGGAGCAGATCAAGACCGGCCCCGGTCTGCGCCGAGATATAAACCTCTGCCTCGTCGCCACGCGGCTGTATGTCCAGCAGATCGATTTTATTATGAACCCGTATCAGTCTGTTGTCATCGTTATCTATCTTCTCTTCCAGCATCGTGTCGGCAACCGGTTCGGCACTGAGATCGATCACCAGCAGGATAATGTCCGCTTGCTGTGCGGCCGTTACGGCGCGGCTGATGCCCTCGGTTTCTATCGCATCGGAACCGGCGCGGATGCCGGCGGTATCTATCAGGCGGAACGGGATGTCGTGGATCAGTATCTCTTCTTCCAGCGTGTCGCGGGTGGTGCCGGGTTGCTCGGTGACAATGGCGCGCTCGCTGCCGCACAGGCGGTTGAGCAGTGTGGATTTGCCTGAGTTGGGCCGTCCGATGATGGCTATCTGCAGACCCTGAGTATAAAGCCTGCTGTTTCTTGACTGGCGTAGCAAGGTGTCGGTCGCGGTCTGGCAGACATCCAGACGCTGCGCCAGCTCGGTGGCGACATAAGTGGCAACCTCCTCTTCCGGAAAGTCCAGCAGGGACTCTACATACACCCTGGCATCAATAAGTTTGTGCTGTAACTCATCAACCAACCCGGAGAAGACTCCCTCCAGAGTAGAGAAGGCATTACGCGCCGCCTGCTCTGACCGGCTACTGATCAATGTCGCCACCGCCTCCGCCTGGGCCAGATCCAGTTTGCCGTTCAGAAAGGCCCGCTCGGTGAACTCGCCCGGCCTCGCCTGTCTGGCACCGCACTGGATTACCCGTTGCAACAACATCGTCAAGACCACCGGGCCGCCGTGTCCCTGTAACTCAATCACCTCTTCGCCGGTGTAGGATGCCGGTCGCTGAAAATACAACATGATGCCGTTATCAATAATCCGGCCGGCGGAATCCGGAAACGAACAAAATTGCAGTTGCCGCGGCACGGGATCAACGCCGGTGATCTGTCTGGCGATATCAACACTGCCGGGCCCGGAGATGCGGATGATGCCGATACCGCCCTGCCCGGGCGGCGTGGCTATCGCGGCGATGGTGTCTGTCTGCTCCACCGGCGGCGGGATTACTTTTTGGTGCCAGCGGCCAGCCCTGCCTTTTCCAGGCCGCGCGTGATTTGCCACTGCTGCGCAATGGACAGGATGTTGTTGGCCACCCAATACAACACCAGGCCGGACGGGAAGAAACCGAAAAAGATGGTAAAGGCGAACGGCATGATCATCAGCACTTTTTGTTGTAACGGATCCATCGGTGCCGGGTTTAGTTTTTGCTGGATCAACATCGTGGCACCCATGATGATGGGTAGCACCCAGTACGGATCAGGGCTGGATAAATCAACCAGCCACAATGCGAAATACGCCTGACGCAATTCCACGCTTTCCAGCAACACCCAATACAGGGCGATGAATACCGGGATCTGTACCAGAATAGGCAGACAACCGCCGAACGGATTTATTTTTTCCTCTTTGTACAATTTCATCATGGCCTGATTCAGACCGTTGCGATCATCTTTATAGCGTTCCTTCATTGCCATCATCCGGGGTTGCACCCGGCGCATGTTTGCCATGGAGCGATAGCCCGCCGCCGACAGCGGGAAGAACAACAGCTTTAGCACGATGGTCACCAGAATGATGGCCCAGCCCCAGTTGCCCGTGAGTTCGTGAAATTTGGCCAGACACCAGAACAACGGCTTGGCGATGAAAAACAAGATGCCGTAATCAACCGTCAGCTCCAGACCCTCTGCGGCCTCGGCCAGTTGCTCTTGCAGTTTCGGGCCCACATAGACCCGGCTATTCAGGCGGCCCTCGGCACCGGCTTCAACTCGTTGTAGTGGTGACACGGCGCGGATTAGATATTGATTGCGTTTCAGTGCCTTGGTGGAAAACTGATAAGCACTGTCGGAGAGCGTCGGGATAATGGCCGAGACGAAGTAGTGTTGCAACATCGCCGCCCAACCATTTTTGATTGACAGGGACAGGTCCTGCTCTTCTATCTCATCAAAGTCTATCTTGCTGTAACGATCTTCGGGGCTGGAGATCACCGCGCCGGTGTAGGTATAAACCAGCTTGCGCCCGGTGCCGGCGGTATCCCGTTTGATCTGTGAATAGGTGCTGGCCACCCAGGGCTCGCTGGAGGGGTTGTTGATTTGGTAATCAATATCAATCAGGTAACTACCGCGGCGCAGGACAAAGACCTTGCTGACCGTCACCCCGTTCGCATCCTGCCAGTGTAGCGGGACCCGCAGTTCATCCCTGTCCTGCAAGCGGTATTCGTCCTGAGTGCCGGTGAGACGATCCTGATGATTGGGTGCGGATTGCCCGAGCAACCCCGTTTGAATGACATGCACCAGACTGTTGCTGTTATCCAGAAACACCACCGGCACATCCTGTTGCTTCACCTCAACCGGGTATTGCAACAACTCGGCGTACTCAAGCGCGCCGCCCCGTTTGTTGATCTTCAGGTGCAGCACATCGGTATAGACATCAATATAGTCCGCTTGCGATTGTTGTTCCGGCACCGTCTCGCTGATGGCGGGCGACTCGGCGGCCTCCGACATCGCGGGAATCTCATCGGCACCCGGGGGCAAGTCCGGTGGCACCGCTGCCGCACCGTCCGCCGTCGTCGGAGGCGGCACAACACGCAACCCGTAGTCCCGCTGCCAGGCCTCGTACAGCAGTAGCGACACCAGGGTCAGGGAGGTGATCAGGATCAGGCGTGTCGTATCCATCGGCTCAGGGCACCGGGTCCGGCCCGCCCAGACACAGGGGATGACAACGGCACAGGCGCCGCAGGGTCAGCCACAGCCCCTTGATCGCCCCGTGTTTCCGCAACGCCTCAATCGCGTAACGGGAACAATGTGGGTGGAAACGACAACGCTGACCAAGATAGGGAGCCAGACAGAGTTGATATAACCTGATTATGCCGATGATGAGTCTTTGCACCTTACTGTTTTTTCCCAGTGTTTGGAGAGGGAGGCCTGAATCCCTTCGTTATTGATCTTTGCTATGTTTTTTTGCGCCATCACAACAATGTCCAGGCCGGCAAGTTGTTGTTGTCGCTGGCGAAAGCCTTCTCTTATCAAGCGCTTGAGCCGGTTTCTACCAACGGCCAGCGGCAAGGCCCTGGCAGACACCACCATCCCCAGCCGGGCATAATCCTTGTTGTTGCGTTTTGCCAGCACCACAAAACAAGCGTCTCTGGAGCGGCAAGAGCTTGAAAAGACGCGATCAAATTCAGCCCGCCGGGTGAGTTTGTGTTGCCGTTGCAACAGCGCCGCCCCGCCGGCCGCTTGCCCCGCAGTCACCGTATCAGGCAGATAACCGCTTTCTGCCCTTGGCCCGGCGTGACTTGATAATCTGCTGCCCGGCCTTTGTCTGCATACGGGCACGAAAGCCGTGAAGCCGTTTTCTCTTGAGGTTACTCGGTTGATATGTGCGTTTCATCGTGTTTCCTGTTGTGTCGCTTTGTAAAGTTTGTTCATCTTATCCATGTAAGTCCGTGTTTGTCAATTCAATTTTATCCGGTTGTGCCCCTAATGCGGTGCGCTGCAAAAAAATAACACGGCTTTCGGATGTAAAACAATGTTTGAAACCGGGGTGGGTCTGTGGAATACTTCCCGACATCGGAATTTTCTTTATCTTTTGTTGGCATAAATACTAAAAAAAGAATCGTGGATAATTTTTTACAATCGGAGTAGGCTGGACACTTCGTTTTTTCATCCGTGTTTTTTCTCTGAGGGGAGTAATTTAACTGATGTCTGTATGGGATTCCTGTCTGGAACAACTTAAAGGCGAACTATCGCCGCAACTGTTCAACACCTGGATCAGGCCGTTGCACGCGATAGAGGATCAGGACTCCCTGCGGTTGCTTGCGCCAAACCGCTTTATAGTGGATTGGATCAACGAGCAATACCGACAACGCATAGAGGAATTACTGCAAAACGACAACGGTGCCGGACAGGTTAAATTATCCCTGAGCGTCGGTAGCCAGACGCAGGATACCGCAGAAATCCCTGCTGAACGCCGTGTCGCCGCCAACGCCGCGGTGGCTCCGCCGGTCAAGCCGGCCGGTAGTAAACGCGCCAGCAGCCTTAACCGCAATTTTACTTTTGACTCTTTCGTCGCCGGTAAATCAAACCAGTTGGCACAAGCGGCGGCCCAACAAGTTGCAGAAAACTCTGGCCAGACTTATAACCCGTTATTTATCTGCGGTGGTGTCGGGTTGGGCAAGACACATCTTATGCACGCCATCGGTCAGGCGATTGAAAAACAAAAACCGGGAGCCAACATCGCCTATTTGCATTCGGAACGCTTTGTGGCTGACATGGTCAAGGCGTTGAAGTACGGAGCCATCAATGAGTTCCAACGTTACTACCGTTCGCTGGAAGTGTTGTTGATAGATGATATTCAATTCTTTGCCGGCAAGGATCATTCCCAGGAAGAATTTTTCCATACCTTCAACACCCTGCTGGAGGGTGAGCATCAGATCGTGCTGACCTGTGATAAATATCCCAAAGAAGTATCGGGGCTGGAAGAACGATTGAAGTCGCGCTTCGGTTGGGGACTCACCGTCGCCATTGATCCGCCGGAACTGGAAACCCGTGTCGCCATCATCAAGACCAAGGCGGAGTATCATGGCATCGCCCTGCCGGACGAAGTGGCTTTTTTTATCGCCAAGCGGTTTCGCTCCAATGTGCGCGAACTGGAAGGGGCGTTGAACCGGGTGGTCGCGAGTTCCAATCTGACCGGGCAGCCCATCAATTTGGAGTTCTGCCAGAGTGCGTTACGGGACCTGCTGTTGCTGCAGGACAGGCAGGTCACCCTGGAGAACATTCAAAAGATCATCGCCGAGTATTACAAGATCAGGGTAGCGGATATCCTGTCAAAACGGCGTAGCCGCTCGGTTGCGAGGCCGCGGCAGATGGCCATGGCACTAGCGAAGGAACTGACCAATCACAGCCTGCCCGAGATCGGGGACGCCTTCGGCGGCCGGGATCACACCACGGTGTTGCATGGCTGCCGCAAAATAGCCGAGTTGCGGCAGACGGAGACCAAGATAGAGGAGGATTACAACAATCTGATCAAAACACTGACAGCTTGAATGGGATAAACTGTGGATAAGCTGCTACTACAAATTGTTGAAAATAAGTGGCACAAGTTATCCACAGGCTGGACAAGGTTAGATTGCCCAGAAGTTCATCGGATAAACCGGGCATAATTGATTGATTTCAGTGAGGTATTTCAAACTACTAACATAAACAGACGGCTTATAATAAAAAACAACAGGTATCTAAATATGAAATTTACTATTAAACGCGAAGAACTTTTGCCGGCACTACAGAATGTCTGCGGCGTCGTTGAAAAACGCCAGGCCTTGCCGATCTTGTCTAATTTATTGCTGAATGTGAGCAAAGACGGGATCCGGCTGGTAGGAACGGATATGGAGGTTGAGTTGGCCGCCACCATTGCCGGGAACTTCAATGAGTCTGGGGAGATCACGCTTTCCGCCCGTAAATTGCTGGATATTTGCCGAACCCTGCCGGACAAGGCGGATATCGGGTTTTCGGTGACGGATGAGCGGGCGATGGTGCTGTCCGGGAAGAGCCGTTTTACCCTGAGCACCTTGCCAGCGCAGGAGTTTCCGCAGATTGAGTCGGTCAAGGGCGAGCTTGAGCTCAAGGTAAAACAGTCTGAATTCAAGGCCTTACTGGACAAAACGTCGTTCGCGATGGCGCAACAAGATGTGCGTTTTTACCTGAATGGTCTGCTACTGGAGTTTGAAAGCACCAAATTGCGGGCGGTGGCGACGGACGGACACCGCCTGGCCCTGGCTGAAATGGCCCTCAACACGGGCACCAAAGAGGAACGGCAACTGATCGTGCCGCGCAAGGCGGTGCTGGAACTCAGCCGCCTGCTGGATGAGGGCGACAGCGATGTCAGCCTGACCCTGAGCAAGAACCACGTGCGAATTACCATGAAAAATCAAGTATTTACCAGCAAATTGATAGACGGCAAGTTCCCCGATTACAAGCGCGTTATCCCCGAGCGTAGCAAGACCCCGGTCACGGCCGACCGGGAGGCATTGCGGCAAAGCCTGACCCGGGCATCCATCCTGTCCAATGAGAAATACCACGGGGTGCGGATCGTGCTCTCAGCCGGAAAATTGCGCGCCCTGGCACATAATCCCGAGCAGGAGGAGGCCGAGGAGGAAATGCAGGTTAACTACGAGGGGGAAGAGGTGGAAATAGGCTTCAATGTCTCCTATCTGCTTGATGCCATTAGCAATATCAAGGGAGACAATGCAATCATTGCCATCCTGAATTCCGACAGTAGTTGCCAGTTATACGGCGAGAAAGACGATAGTTGCCTCTATGTCGTTATGCCTATGCGGTTATAAGGCCGCATGCAGATAGAGTGGTTGCAGATCAGGCAGGTCCGCAATTTACTGGATGTTGAGTTACAGGCGTTACACCCCGGCATTAATGTCTTCTACGGCCCCAATGGTAGCGGAAAAACAGCCATTTTGGAGGCCATCCACTGTTTGAGCCGCTGCCGCTCGTTCCGCACTGCCCGGATAGATCGGGTCGTCAATCACCAATTTCCCATTCTGCAGGTCAGTGCCGGCCTGAATCACGCCGATTTTGGCAAGGTGACCACCGGCGTTGAGCGCGGTAACGGCCATATCAATATCCGCTTCAATAACGCCAGCGTGAATAGGGTCTCGGTGCAGGCCGCGCAAATCCCGATTCTCACCATCACCCCGGATAGCCACGAGCTGATAACCGGCTCACCGGGCCACCGCCGCAAGTGGCTGGACTGGGCAATGTTCCACATGGAACATAATTATGTGGAGCAGTGGCGTAGTTATCATAAGGCCCTCAAGCAGCGTAATCACTTACTCAAGGCCGGCCAGCAGCAGGGTCTGGGGGCCTGGGAATCCCGGCTGGAGGAGGCTGCAATCGCGATAAATCAGGCCAGACAGGCCTATCTGGGGGAGTTATTGCAGCAATTACGCCGTGTTTGCGAGCAACTGGGGGTGATTTGTCCACAGGTGGATTACGAGCAGGGCTGGCCTGCGGGGCGGGAATTGGGTGCTTGTTTGCAGGAAAACCGCGGGATGGATGCCAAACTGGGCCGAACCCGGTGGGGAATACATCGCAGCGAGCTGGCGATCAAGGCAGACGAGGGCCTGGTCGCCCATTCCTATTCCCGCGGCCAAATCAGGCTGCTAATCAACGCCCTGTCCTGGGCCCAGGCGCAGGTGATACACCACCGCACCGGCAGCCCGCCGGTCCTGCTGGCGGACGATCTGCTGGCAGAGCTGGATCAGGCCGCAAAACAGCAGATTCTGGGGATCTATCAGGCCTACACGGGGCAGGTTTTTATCACCACGACCCACGATCCGCTGGTGATGAATCTACCCGAAGGAAAATTGTTCCATGTGGAACATGGGCAGGTGAATTTGTGTTAGAATGAGCGACTTTTTAAGGGAACCCCCCATGTCAGAAGAAAACAACTACGATTCCTCTAAAATCAAGGTGTTAAAGGGCCTTGACGCGGTCCGAAAACGGCCCGGAATGTACATCGGTGACACAGACGACGGCACCGGCCTGCACCACATGGTTTTTGAGGTGGTGGATAACAGCATTGACGAATCCCTGGCCGGCCACTGCACCGAGATATCCGTGACCATCCACGCCGATGAATCCATCACGGTGGTGGATAATGGCCGGGGAATTCCAGTCGGTATGCACGAGGAGGAGGGCGTTTCCGCCGCACAGGTCATCATGACTACCCTGCATTCCGGCGGCAAATTTGATGATAATTCCTACAAGGTGTCCGGCGGCCTGCACGGGGTGGGCGTTTCAGTGGTCAATGCCCTGTCAGACACGCTGAGCCTGACGGTGCATCGCGAGGGTCATATCTACAAGCAGGAGTACAGCAACGGCGAGCCACAGGCCCCTCTGGCGCAGATCGCCCCGTCTGACAGCACCGGCACCGAGATCCGCTTCCGCGCCAGCGCGAATGTCTTCACCAACATAGAGTTTCACTACGATATCCTGGCAAAACGTCTGCGGGAGCTGTCTTTTCTCAATTCCGGCGTGAAAATCCGCCTGTTTGACGAACGCAACAGCAAAGAGGACCTTTTTGAGTATGTCGGCGGTATCTCGGAGTTCGTCAAGCATCTCAACAGGAACAAGACCCCGCTGCACGAAACCGTCATTGATATCAACGCCGAGCGGGACGGCGTGGCGGTGCAGCTGGCGATGCAATGGAATGATTCCTATCAGGAAAATATCTTTTGTTTTACCAACAATATCCCGCAGCGGGATGGCGGCACCCACCTGGCCGGGTTTCGCGGCGCGCTGACCCGCAGCCTGAATAACCACATGGAGAAAAGCGGCCTGGCCGCCAAGGCCAAGATCGCGATCAGCGGCGACGATGTGCGGGAGGGCCTGACCGCTGTGCTGTCCATCAAGGTCAGCGACCCCAAGTTTTCGTCACAGACCAAGGACAAGCTGGTCTCCAGCGAGGTCAAGCCGGCCGTGGAGTCCTCGGTGCTGCAGAAATTACAGGAATTTCTGCTGGAACGGCCCGCGGAGGCGAAGACGATATGCGACAAGATACTGGATGCCGCCCGCGCCCGTGAGGCGGCGCGCAAGGCCAGAGAGCTAACCCGGCGCAAATCGGCTCTGGATGTGGCGGGCCTGCCCGGCAAACTGGCCGACTGTCAGGAGAAGGACCCGGCTGGCTCGGAACTGTTTCTGGTGGAGGGCGATTCCGCCGGTGGATCGGCAAAACAGGGTCGGGATCGGCGTTATCAGGCCATTTTGCCCCTGAAAGGCAAGATTTTGAATGTGGAAAAGGCCCGTTTTGACAAAATGCTGTCATCCACCGAGGTCGGCACACTGATCACCGCCCTCGGCTGCGGCATCGGCAAAGATGAGTTTGATATCAGCAAGCTACGCTATCACCGCATCATCATCATGACCGATGCCGATGTGGATGGATCGCACATTCGCACCCTGTTATTGACGTTTTTTTACCGCCAAATGCCGGAATTGGTTGAGCGCGGGCACATTTACATCGCCCAACCCCCACTTTATAAGCTGAAAAAGGGCAAACAGGAGCGATATTTGGGCGATGATGACGAAAAAGAGGCTTATTTGATGGAATTAGCACTGTCCGGGGCCGTTTTCAGGCCGAATCCGGATACCGCCATTGAGGGAGAGAACCTGGCCCGGCTGGGCCGCCAGTATCTGAAGATGGAGCAGGACATGGGACGCCTGAGCCGCCGCTACCCGGAGCTTATTCTGGAGCAAATGCGCCTGATGCCACCGTTCGCCCGCCAGGACTGTGCCGATGAAAACAAGGTGAAAGCCTATTTTGATGAGATAAATCAAAGGCTTACAGACAATGACGAGAGTGCGGCCAGCTATGCTGCGGAAACCTTTGCCGCCCAGCGTCAGGAGGGCGTCCACCACCTGCTGGAGAGCACGGCCGACCCGTCTGCAGAGGGCTCGGCGGAGGACAGTCAGGAATACGGCGGCCGGATCAGCATCAACATCCACGGCGCCGTGTCGGACTACATTTTCAACCCGGATTTCTTCCTGTCCGCCGAGTACAAAAACCTGACGGCTCTGGAAGAACAATTCACGCTACAAGATGCCGAGGCCAGCAAGGGCGAGAAACAACAGCCCGTGAGCTCCGTGAAACAGGCCTTTGACTGGTTGCTGGCGGAGGCCTCCCACGGCCTGCATGTGCAACGCTACAAAGGCCTTGGCGAGATGAACCCGGAACAATTATGGGAGACCACGATGGATGCCGGCACCCGCGCCCTGTCCGTGGTCAATATTGAGGACGTGGTCGCCGCGGACGAGATCTTCACCACCTTGATGGGCGATCAGGTAGAGCCGCGCCGCGAGTTCATTGAGACCCACGCCCTGACCGTAGCCAACCTGGATACCTGACTTCACAGCAATTGCGCGGCCCGGGCCAGCGACCAGATCTCCACCCGTCGCACCCCCGCCTGTTTCAGCAGACGGGCGATCTCATTACCGGTGGCACCGGTCGTGACCACATCATCAATCACCGCAACATAATCCCGGGCCGGCAAGGCCCGCAGATGAAACGCCCCTTTCACATTGTGCTGCCGTTGTCTCGGCTGCAACGCCGCCTGTTCCTTTGGGGCGCGCGCGCGCCGCAGGGTCTGGTTGAAGCAGGGGATGTTCAGATCACGGCTTAGCCGGGTGGCGATCAGCTCGGCCTGATTGTAACCGCGCCAGCAATGCCGCCGCGGGTGTAGCGGGACCGGGATGAGACCATCCGGCAGGGTCTCCAGTTGCCGCAGACGCGGCACCAGTTGCGAGCTTAGAAAAGTCAGCACGTCTAGCCTGCCGTGATATTTCGCCAGTTGCACCAGCCGATTGACCGGGTAGCAATAATCCAGCGCGGCGATGCAGCGATCATAATCCGGCGGCGCACTGAGGCAATCGCCACAGGGCCAGTCATGTCGTTGTTGAATCCCGCAAACGGGGCAGGCCTGGGTAATAGCGGGAAGTTGTTGTATGCAGGCATCGCAGATCCCGTGTCCCCGGTCGGGCCGGGCGCACAAGACGCAACTCCGGGCCGGCAGTAGTCGTTTCAACATAAGCAAGTAGTCAACCATCACGCCATCCCGGGGTTGACAAATACCTCCAGCCATTTACGATCGCCTGACCATTCCTTGCCGGAGTCATCCTGTGTCGTCCATTCATCCTGTTCATGAGTTTGATCTTCCTGAGCCTGTCGCATCCGATATCCCCCGTCACGATTGGGGGCAAGATGAGATTATAACCCTGTATGAATTACCGTTCAGCGATCTTTTACATCGCGCCCACAGCCTGCACCGGCGGCACTTCAATCCCAACGAGGTACAACTCAGCACCTTGCTGAATATCAAAAGCGGCGGTTGCCCGGAAGACTGCGCCTATTGTCCGCAAAGCGCCCGCTACCAGACCGGCGTTGAAGCCGAACCCCTGCTTGCTTATGAAGAAGTCATGGCCGCCGCACAAGAGGCGGCGACAAACGGTGCCGGCCGCTTTTGTCTCGGTGCCGCCTGGCGTAGCCCCAAAGACAAGGATCTGCAACAGGTGGAAGCGATGATCAAAGGCATCAAGTCCCTCGGCCTGGAGTCCTGCGTGACCCTCGGCATGCTGGAACAACATCAGGCCGAGCGACTGGCCGCCGCCGGGCTGGACTACTACAACCATAACCTTGACACCTCGGCAGAGTATTACGAGAAGATCATCACCACCCGCACCTACGCCGACCGGCTGGAGACACTGGGACACGTACGCAACGCCGGCATCAATGTCTGTTGCGGCGGCATCCTCGGCATGGGCGAAACCCTGGCGGACCGGGCGAGTATGTTACAAACCCTGGCCAACCTGCCCCGACACCCGGAAAGCGTACCAATCAATCTGTTTGTCAAAGTAGAAGGCACACCACTACAACCAGACTCCGGATTTGATCCGTTCGATCTGGTCAAGACCGTGGCCGTGGCGCGCATCCTGATGCCGGCCGCACGGGTGCGCCTGTCGGCAGGCCGGAGCGGCATGGATGACAGTCTGCAGGCCCTGTGTTTTCACGCCGGTGCCAACTCCATTTTCTATGGCGAAAAATTACTGACCACCGAAAACCCTCAGTACGGAAAAGACAGCGCCCTGTTCGCGCGTCTGGGGATCAGTTCATCACAACAATGATGGCCGCACGCGAATGGCCGCGCCGACGGCTTGATGCCATTCACCAGCGCGGCCTGACCCGCGTCGGCGAACTGATCTTTCCCGAGGCCGCCGCCGACCGCCAGCGCGGCAAGCCACTGGATTTTTGCAGCAATGATTATCTGGCCCTGGCCAATGACGCGAGGCTGGTGCAAACCTTGCAAACCGCCGCCGCTCGTTACGGCATCGGCAGCGGCGGCTCGCCGTTGATCTGCGGTTACAGCAACGCCCACCGACAACTGGAACAACACATCTGCGAATTGACCGGCCGCTCCCGCGCCCTGTTGTTCTCCAGTGGCTATCTGGCCAATCTGGCACTGGTCACCACCCTTGCCGCCGACCGCAACGCCAATGTGATCATGGACAAACACAATCACGCCTCACTGATAGATGCCGGTCGCCTGACAGCAGCACGACTACAACGCTACCGCCATCTGCAAACAACAGACCTCGCGCGCCTGCTACAAACCGCCGCGCCCGGTGCGCTGGTGGTGACCGAGTCTGTGTTCAGTATGTCCGGCGTGGTGGCGGACATCGCCGGGGCGGCGCGACTGTGCCAACAACACGATGCCGTTCTGGCCGTGGATGACGCGCACGGCTTCGGCGTGTTGGGTGACAACGGCGCCGGCACCGTGGCGCAACTCGGTCTGTCCGAACAACAGGTGCCGTTGATC
Organism: Gammaproteobacteria bacterium; assembly: GCA_051008185.1. Taxonomy (GTDB): domain Bacteria; phylum Pseudomonadota; class Gammaproteobacteria; order Eutrophobiales; family Eutrophobiaceae; genus CAXMWX01. Next base: position 22,476 of record JBPCXW010000046.1, on the reverse strand, counting down.
ATCGCGACACTGGGCAAGGCCGCAGGCGTGCATGGTGCCTTCATCGCCGGTGACCGCGATCTGGTGGAGCTGATCCTGCAACAGGGCCGCAGCTACATTTACTCCACCGCCTTACCCGCGGCCCTGGCCGCCACGGCGGACAAGGCCTTGCAACTGCTCGCACAGGAGGACTGGCGGCGACAGACATTGCGGCAGTTGATCGCGCTGTTCCGCCGGGGCGCCGCCGAGCGCGGGCTAACGATACTGCCATCAGACACCCCGGTTCAGGCCTTGCTACTACCGGGCAATGAACAGGTAATGCAAGCTGGACGGTTCCTCGCCGAGCAGGGGATCCGCACAGGGGTAATCCGCTCACCCACCGTGGCCGCCGGCACGGAGCGACTTCGCATCAGCCTGAACGCCGCGCATACGCCGGAGCAGTTGCAACGCCTGCTGGATGAATTGCACCGGTTCTGTGCCGCGCAATGATCACCGACGGCTATCAACGCGACGGGGCCCGGATACGCCGCAACTTTGATACTGCCGCCGCCGGTTACGACAAGGTGGCGCAGTTGCAACGAGTGGTCGGGACGCGTCTGCTGGAACGGCTGGATCACATCCGCATCAAACCCGCACTCAGTTTGGACCTGGGTTCCGGCACCGGTTTTGTCGGGCGGCATATCGCGGCGCGTTACCGCCGAGGCCGGGTCATTCAACTGGACTGCGCGCCAAACATGCTGCGTCAGGCACGACAGCAGGCGCGATGGTTTTTCTCCCGACAACGTTATGTCTGCGCCGATGCGGAGTTTCTGCCCTTGCGCGATACCAGCATTGACCTTGCCGTCTCCAACCTGATGCTACAGTGGGTCGTTGATCCGCAGCGCTCGTTGCAGGAGTGTCTGCGGGTATTGCAACCGGGCGGCCTGTTCCTGTTCAGCAGCTTCGGCCCCGACACCTTGTCGGAACTGCGGCAGAGTTGGCGCGCGGTGGATGATCATATCCATGTGAATGCCTTCATGGATATGCACGACATCGGCGACGGCATGATACGGGCGGGCTTTACCGAGCCGGTGCTGGAGACAGAGCGGTTCACCCTGCTGTATCAGGATGTGCGAAGCCTGTTGCAGGAGTTAAAGTCACTGGGCGCCAGCAACACCAATCTCGGGCAACGCAAGTCATTGACCACCCCGGCGATGTTGAAGCGCATGACCGAGGCATACCAACGGCAGTGTTCCGAAGCCACATTACCGGCCACCTTTGAGGTGGTCTATGGTCATGCCTGGGTGCCGCAACATCAACAGCAACGGCGACAGGCGGCGGGAGACAGCGTCGCCATCCCGCTCTCCGCGATCAAACACCGTGATGCCGATGGCAGCTAACGGCCTGTTTGTTACCGCCACCGACACGGCGATGGGCAAGACCCGGTTCGCCCTGACGTTAATGGCGCGATTGCAGGCGGCGGGCCTGCGCGTCAATGGGATGAAGCCGGTGGCCAGCGGTTGTGAGACCAGCCCCGCCGGATGGCGCAATGCCGATGCCGTGCAGATCCAGGCCCGCTGCTCGACACAACTGGACTATGCCGACATCAATCCCTACGCGTTCGCCCCCGCCATCGCCCCGCATATCGCCGCGGCGGCAGACGGGACGGACATCAAGCTGACCCACATCGCCGACTGTTATGCCCGCATCAGCGGCGATGCGGATGTGGTCGTGGTTGAGGGGGCCGGCGGTTGGCTGGTGCCGCTGGGCGGCGGCAACAGCTGGGCGGAGGTAGCGGACAGGCTGGATTTACAGATAGTGCTGGTAGTCGGGATGCGCCTCGGCTGTATCAACCACGCCTTGCTGACCGCACAGGCCATCACGGCCTCGGGCCGACAACTGGCGGGCTGGGTGGCCAATCAGATTGATCCCGCCTATACCGAGCCCGATGCCACCATCGCCTGCCTGCAGGCGGCGATAGCCGCACCGTTTATCGGGCTGATGCCGCATAATGAGACAGCCGCACCGGAAAGCCCGGACTCAGCCCGGCTACATATTGACCGCTTGCCGGTCAAGGGTGTATTGTAGGGCGAAGAGATGGCAGGGGGCCGCCCCGTCCCCCCACCAAAGCAGGCCTCGCCTCCTTTGGCTCCCCCTCAAGGGGGGAGCAATAACACCGGCACGAATAGCTCCCCCCTTGAGGGGGAGCCGGTGGCACAAGGGCGTAGCCCGTAGTGGCTCCGGTGGGGGGACTTGCTGATTGGCCTCATAAGTACTGATCCGCTACGCGGGCTTGCATCAGGTATCGGTGTGGGGCATATTGCCGCCGCAGTGATCAATAACCAAACATGAACACAAAAAGTAACGCTGAGGAAAACAGCATGTCGGAAAAAAAATTGAAACTGAACAAATTGATGAATAGTTGTCGTGTAACGGCTGTATCATTTGTTGCGATGTTGTTCTCTCCACTCGCCCATGCCGAATACGGACTCAATATGACCCGGGGCGTTACCGAGATAAGCCGGGAAGTTTATGATCTGCATATGCTGATCTTTTACATCTGCTGCGCCATTGGCGTGGTGGTATTCGGCATCATGTTCTGGTCCATTTATAGTCACCGCAAATCCAGAGGGGCGGTTGCGGCGCAGTTTCACCACAACACCGGACTGGAATTGATCTGGACTGCCATCCCGATAGTTATCCTTATCATTATGGCCATCCCCGCCACCCAAACCCTGATTGAAATGGAAGCGACAGGTGATGCCGACATGACCATCAAGGTCACAGGCCATCAGTGGAAGTGGGAATATGAGTATATGGATGAAGGCTTCAAGTTTTTCAGTATTCTGGATAGCAAGAGCAACGAGATCCGGCAACTCAATTCCGGGCTTGACCCTGCCAGCGTGGAACATTATCTGCTGGATGTGGACAAGCCTTTGGTCGTGCCGGTAGGCAGCAAGATCCGTTTTCTCACCACGGCGGCGGATGTTATCCATGCCTGGTGGGTGCCGGCACTGGGCTGGAAGCGCGATTCCATTCCCGGCTTCATCAATGAATCCTGGGCGGTGATAGAAGAGGAAGGCACTTATAGAGGCCAATGCACCGAGTTGTGCGGCCGCGATCACGGCTTCATGCCGATAGTTTTGAAGGCCGTGTCCGAGGATGCCTACTTTGACTGGGTGGGCGATATGCTTGTCGCCGCCGATGATGCGAACGCCGGTGCCGACCGCGAGTGGAGCATGGACGAATTAATGGAGAGGGGAAAAGAATCTTACGCCACCTTTTGCCAGGCCTGTCATCAGGCAGACGGCAAGGGGATCCCCGGCGCGTTTGCCGCGCTGGCCGGTGGCCCGATTGCCACCGGGCCGGTTGACGGGCATATTGATATCGTGATGCACGGCAAGCCGGGCACTGCAATGGCGGCGTTCGGGCCGCAACTGGGCGATGTTGATTTGGCCGCGATCATTACCTATGAGCGTAATGCCTGGGGCAATGACACCGGTGACAGGGTGCAGCCCGCCGACATTGCCGCGAAACGATAACAAGAGTAAAGTGTCACAACATCCAGAGATCTGATGAGAGGATACAAATATGAGCATTGAGACACCAAGTTATAGTGCTGATCATCACGATGATCACCACCACGACGACCATGACCACAAACCAACAGGCATAGGCCGCTGGTTGTTTTCTACCAACCATAAAGACATCGGCACGATGTATCTGGTGTTTTCCCTGATTATGTTTTTTGTCGGTGGTGCGATGGCCATGGTAGTCCGGGCCGAGTTGTTTCAGCCGGGGATACAGTTTGTTGATCCGCTGTTTTTCAATTCCATGACTACGATGCACGCCTTGATCATGATCTTTGGCGTAGTGATGCCGGCGGGCGTTGGGCTGGCCAACTGGATGGTGCCGATGATGATCGGCGCGCCGGATATGGCCTTGCCACGCATGAACAATATGAGTTTCTGGATCCTGCCGTTCGCGTTCGCGATGTTGCTGGGCACGTTTTTCATGGAAGGCGGCGCGCCCAGCGGTGGCTGGACCATGTATCCACCGCTGGTCTCGCAGTTGGGGGACGGCTTTCCCTTTCTGATCTTCACCGTACATTTTCTCGGGATCTCCTCCATCATGGGTGCCATCAACATCATCGCCACGGTGTTTAACATGCGCGCCCCGGGCATGGGCTTTATGCAACTGCCCCTGTTTGTCTGGACCTGGATCATCACCGCGTTCCTGCTGATCGCCTCCCTGCCGGTGCTGGCCGGTGCGGTCACCATGTTGCTGACAGACAAGTATTTCGGCACCAGTTTCTTTATCGCCGCGGGCGGCGGTGATCCGGTAATGTTCCAGCACATCTTCTGGTTCTTCGGTCACCCGGAGGTGTATATCCTGATCCTGCCCGCGTTCGGCATTGTCTCGCAGATCATCCCCACCTTTGCCCGTAAGCCGTTGTTCGGTTACTCCTCAATGGTTTATGCGACGGCGGCGATTGCCTTTCTGTCATTCTTTGTCTGGGCGCACCACATGTTCACTGTCGGCATGCCGCTGGCCGGGGAGTTGTTCTTCATGTATGCCACGATGTCCATCGCGGTGCCCACCGGTGTCAAGATATTCAACTGGCTGGCCACCATGTGGCGCGGCTCCATGACCTTTGAGACCCCGATGCTGTTTGCGCTTGCGTTTGTGTTCCTGTTCACCATCGGCGGTTTCTCTGGCCTGATGCTTGGCATCACCCCGGCGGACTTCCAATATCACGACACCTATTTTGTTGTCGCGCATTTCCATTATGTGCTGGTGACCGGCGCCGTCTTTGCGCTAATGGCAGCAGCCTATTTCTGGTTGCCGAAGTGGACCGGATATCACTACGACGAGAGACTGGGCCAGATACATTTCTGGGTCTCAGCCATTTCAGTGAACGTACTGTTCTTCCCGCAGCACTTTCTGGGTCTGGCCGGTATGCCGCGGCGGATCCCGGATTACCATATCCAGTTCACTGAGTGGAACATGATCTCCAGCGTAGGCGGCTTTGTGTTCGGCGTGAGTCAGTTGCTGTTTGTCTGGATAGTGATCAAATGTGTGCGCGGCGGCGAGAAGGCCTCGCAGGAAGTGTGGGAAGGCGCCAAAGGTCTGGAATGGACTTTGCCGTCACCACCACCGTTTCATACTTTTACCACGCCGCCGCAGGTGAATGCGGCGACCGCCCATTCATAACGGAGACCGATGATAACTGAACCAAACCGGATTGGAGATGACGCCGCCGCCCGCCGCAAGCGGGCGAACATCAGGCTGGCGGTGGCTCTCGGCACTATGGCCGCGGTGATTTATCTGGGTTTTATTTTGTTGCATGTATAGCGAGTAATAGTGATGGCGCAAACAAAGATAACCAAAACAGTAACCCGACTGACGCTGGTCGTCGTCGTGATGTTTGGTTTCGGTTATGTGCTAGTGCCGCTGTATGAGGCCTATTGCGACCTGACCGGCAGGGGCAAGGTGGTCGGGATCAGCGAAACCGAGGCACGTGACATTACGCGCGACGATGAGCGTCTGGTTACGGTCGTGTTTGATACCAATGTGCGGGACATACCTTGGGAGTTCAAGCCGGTGAACCGGCAGTTGCGGGTGCATCCCGGCAAGATGTCGGAGGCCGTGTTCATCGTGCGCAACGAATCGGACAGGCCGGTGGTTGGCCGTGCGATCCCGAGCGTCTCGCCGGCGCAGGCCGGGATATATTTCAATAAAACAGAATGTTTCTGTTTTAGCGAGCAGTTGTTACAGGCGGGTGAGAGTAAAGAGGTGTTGGTGAGGTTTATTGTTGATACCGATTTACCGAAACGGTTTTCGTCGCTGACCTTGTCCTATACTTTTTTTGATATTACCGATCAGGCCAAGGTCGCGCAGAAACAGTCTGGTGCAAAAGATAACACCAGCTCTTAGCAGAATAACTACAATGATGAGGATAGCTTATGTCTAGTTCTTCCGGTACATATTTCATTCCCGAACCCAGCAGCTGGCCGGTGGTCGGCTCGGTCGCGTTGTTCCTGTCCTTTGTCGGGGCGGCCGTTATGCTTAACGGCTCCGGGTTCGGCACATTCCTGCTCGGCATGGGTATCGCCGCGGTGTTTTATATGTTTTACAGCTGGTTCCATGATGTCATCGGCGAGAGTCTGGCCGGTCGCTACAATCAACAGGTGGATATCAGTTTTCGTTGGGGCATGGGCTGGTTCATCCTGTCCGAGGTGATGTTTTTTGCCGTCTTTTTCGGTGCCCTGTTTTATGCGCGGGTTTATTCGGTGCCCTGGCTGGGCGGCGTAGGCACCGGGGCGGCCACCAATGAGTTTCTCTGGCCCGGCTTTGAAGCGATCTGGCCGTTGCTGACCACGCCGGACATGATTGCCAATGCGGCGACGAGCAAATACACCCTGATCAAGGAAGTCATCCCGGCCTGGGGCATCCCCGCGCTCAATACCGCCATCTTGTTGAGCAGTGGTGCCACGGTTACTTTTGCTCACTGGGATCTGAAGAAGGGCAATCGCAACGGTTTGTGCTGGTGGTTGTTTGCGACGGTGGCCCTGGGATTTATCTTCGTCGCCCTGCAAGCGGCTGAGTATATTCATGCCTATCAGGACCTCGGTCTTACCCTGAATTCCGGCATTTACGGCTCAACCTTTTTTATGCTAACGGGTTTCCACGGCTTCCATGTCACGATGGGCGCGACTATGTTACTGGTTATCCTGTTTCGCGCGATGGCAGGTCACTTCACCAAAGAAAACCATTTTGCGTTTGAGGGTGTGGCCTGGTACTGGCACTTTGTAGATGTGGTCTGGCTGGGGCTGTTTATATTTGTCTACTGGCTATAAGCTAAGGTAACATCTTTTCTTCTGTCTGTTGTCCGCTGATCCCGTGCGGTTTGATCCAGCCTGCGAAGAAACCGATAAAGAGCAGGATAAACAGGGCGATGGACAGACCGATACGCAGGGTCAGGGATTTTGCCGTTCTGGTACCCTGCCCCTTGTCCCGAATCAGAAAAAACATCCCCGCAGCCAGCGAGCCGAGGATGAACAACAGGATCAAGCCAATGACGATTTTAAACAGTAACACAGCAGACAGGACTCACAAGAGAGGTTCGGGGGATGAGTATAGTCTGTTTTGTTGCATAAAACAGTTGTTGTAGCGGATTAGTGCGTATGAGACCAATCAGCAATGTCCCCCCACCGGAGCCACTACGGGCTACGCCCTTGTGCCACCGGCTCCCCCTCAAGGGGGGAGCAGTAACACTGGCACGAATAGCTCCCCCCTTGAGGGGGAGCCAAAGGAGGCGAAGCCTGCTTTGGTGGGGGGACAATCCGCCACAGTCACGCGAGCTTGCCGGTTGAAGGGCAATGCGCCGAACATTCAAGCCGCGTCTGTTGCCCACCCTGATCGCGATAGCGGCCTTATGGCTATTGTTGTCGCTGGGGTTTTGGCAGCTTGACCGGGCCGATCAGAAACAGGCATTGTCCCGGCAATATCAGGCGCGGATTGACAGACCGGTTATCAATCTCAACACGGCGGGCGCGGAAAAACACGACAAGGAACAGATGCTCTGGCGGCGGGCCGTCCTGCGCGGCCGTTACGATACGGACACACTTTATCTGCTGGACAATCAAACCCTGTCGGGGCGCGCCGGTAATTATGTGTATGCGCGGTTCATACTTGCCGACGGCGATCAGGTGCTGCTCAACCGGGGCTGGGTGCCGCAACAACCGGATCGATCACAGGCCCCGTCTTTTGTCACGCCGGAGCAGGAACTGACACTGACCGGTGTAATCAAACCGCCGCCGCGGGTCGTGTTGCTGGGTGAGAATGTGGCCGAGCGACTGGCGGACAATATCATCCGGGTTCAGGATTTGGTCATTGAAGAGATCGCCGCACGGCATAACTGGCCGTTGTTGCCTTATGTGGTGAGACTTGAACCACCGGCACCGCAAGGATTTTTTCGCGCATGGCAGACCCCCGGTTTCGGGCGCGACAGACATCTGGGTTATGCCTTCCAATGGTTTTTTCTGGCCGTTGCCCTGGTGATAATCTATTTTCTTGTAACGATTAAAAAGCAGACAGAAGATGACACCTGAACAACGAAAACAATTATTCACCTTGCTACTATTACTGACCGTATGCGTGGCACCTTTTGCCCTCTCCTGGTATCTGCTGAGCTTTACCGATGTAAGCAAGATCAAGATAGCGCATAACGGCGAGTTGATTGACCCGCCCCGGCCGCTGGAGGATATTCAACTGTACAACCCCGCCGCCCCCGGATCGGAGGAATTTTTTCTGCATGGCAAATGGAGTCTGGTCTATCTACTGGACGGCCCCTGTGATCGGGACTGCGAACAAAACATCTACAGGATGCGGCAGATCAGACTGGCCACGAACAAATATGCCCACCGGGTGCAACGCGTGGTAATCCATACCGCAGACGGCACCGACCTGTTCAACGCCCAGCAGATCAGGGATTATCAGGGCCAGCTCATGCTGTCTTACGGCCTGCTGGACAAGCCGGAATATCAGGGCCTGTTTCAAATCCGGCCGGAGGATCAGCCGTTTTCCCGCCAGCGTCTTTATCTTATTGACCCACTGGGCAACCTGATGATGATGTATGAACCCGGGATCGATCCGCGCGGCATCATCAAAGACATGACCCGCTTATTGAAATACTCGCGGCTGGGCTGAGATGAAACCCGATTCGTTATGGCTGCTCACCGTGCTGGCCTTGTGCGTGACCTATGCAGTAGTAGTGCTGGGTGCCTGGGTGCGCCTGACGGATGCCGGCCTCGGCTGCCCGGACTGGCCGGGCTGTTACGGGCAGCTACTGGCACCGGCGGCGGATCAAGCCGCAGCGATCAACGCGGCCTACCCCGAGCGGCCTTATGATGCAGGCAAGGCCGAGCGTGAAATGATCCACCGCTATGGCGGCGGCGGTCTGGGTTTGCTGATCCTCACCTTGACAGTGCTGGCGGCCCTGAACCGCCGACAACATCTTCCACTCAGCCTGACCGTTCTGGTGCTGGTGATCCTGCAAGGCCTGCTGGGCATGTGGACGGTGACCCTGTTACTGCAACCGCTAATCGTCTCCGCACATCTGCTGGGCGGCATGACTATACTGTCCCTGTTGTTGCTGCTGTTGTTACAGCAGATGCGCCCGCCCGGGCAAAGCACCGCGAAGATGACGGCGGCAAAACCCGCCGCCCTACTGATGCTGGCCGTCCTGACCCTGCAAATTTTTCTCGGCGGCTGGACCAGTAGCAACTACGCCGCCCTGATCTGTCCGTCGTTCCCTGATTGTCGCGATGGCATCTGGTTACCGCCGACTGATTTTGTGCAGGGGTTTGTCTTCTGGCGCGAAGCGGGGCTGGATTACGAAGGCGGCATCCTGGACGCCGCGGCGCGAACGGCAATACACCTGACCCACCGCGTCGGCGCGCTACTGGTCTTGTTGGCCGGGCTGTTGTTGGCATGGCGCCTGTTCAGCATCGGCGACAGATTGGCAAGACTCCTCGCCATCATCATGCTGTCATTGCTTGCGCTGCAGATCACGCTGGGCATAGGCAATGTCGTGATGGTGTTGCCGCTGACAATGGCAGTGGCGCACAATGGCATGGCGGCACTGTTGTTGCTGAGCGTAGTTACTATTACTTATTTCAGCTACCAGACTTTCAACCATGAATAACACCGCCACAACAAGCTGGCACAGTTATCTGGCCCTGTGCAAACCCAAAATTGTTGCCTTGATCGTCTTCACCGCCGTCGTTGGAATGTTGTTATCAACACCGGCAATGGTGCCCTGGGAGATATTGATTGCCGGCACAATCGGCATCGGCCTCGCCGCCGCCTCGGCAGCGGCCCTCAATCATGTAGTTGATGAGAAGATAGACAGCATCATGTCACGCACCCAATCCCGCCCCCTGCCGCGCGGCAGTGTGACAACAAGACACGCCCTGATATTCGCGGCGACATTATGCCTGGCCTCCATGCTAATCCTGATCCTGTTCGTCAATACCTTTACCGCGGTACTGACCCTGTTCTCCCTGATAGGCTACGGCGTGGTTTATTCCATGTACCTGAAACGCGCCACCCCGCAAAACATCGTCATCGGCGGTGCCGCCGGTGCCGCCCCCCCGGTACTGGGCTGGGCGGCGGTAAGCAACTCTCTGGACCCGCACGCCCTGCTGCTGTTCCTGATCATCTTCGCCTGGACACCGCCACACTTCTGGGCACTGGCCGTCTATCGCAGGCAGGACTACGCCAAAGCCGACATCCCGATGCTACCGGTAACCCACGGCACCGCATTCACCCAACTACAGATCCTGCTCTACACCCTGATCCTTTTCATAGTGAGCCTGCTACCCTACCTCACCCTGATGAGCGGCCTGTGCTATCTGCTGGGCGCGGTGGTATTGGGCCTGATCTTTTTGTACTACACATTGAAGCTGATAAAAACACGGGACGACCGTGTCGCGATGCAAACGTTTTCATTCTCTATCTGGTATCTGCTGGGCTTGTTCGCTTTCCTGCTGCTGGATCACTATATTCCTTTACTGGCGACATTCTTTTTGGTGTAAGTAGTAGTTGTCGGGACGGGGATGGCCCAAAATAACCATTTTTCACAAAAAAGCCGAAATATAATCGTTTTTCATGGATAGAAATCGTTTTTCATGCCATGATGCAGGAAATCAGCATGTCACGCTAATGGCCGAAAACAATCAAAATTCACAGTTGAACCCTGTTTTTCATGCCTTCCCTGCATTGGAAGATGGCGCCACCCTCGCTGGGTACGCCGCCCTCATCGCGAGGCACGAGCTGGTAGTCGTGGCACCGGATTACCTTTGCGCCATCGGCACAAGGCACAAGCGGCACAACAACGACCGCTGGCACCTGTTCACACCCCGTCACAAACCGGAAGACAGTTTGCGCGGCCATCTCACTTTTGCACTCAAGTACGAAGGCATTGATCTGGCAGTACTCAAGGCCTTGTTTGAGAGAGTCAAACCACAAGACATAGCAGCCCTTGTTAAAACAGAACCAACAGGCGCTTACAGCCGACGAATCTGGTTTTTATATGAATGGCTTTGCGAAGAAGCACTGGATATTGCTGATACAACCAAGGGCAACTTTACCCCTCTGCTCAATGATACTCTGCAATATGCCGGGCCATCCCGCGTGTCCAGGCGCCACCGTATCCGCAACAACCTGCCCGGCACACAACATTTTTGCCCGCTCATTCGGCGCACCGACAAGCTCGACCGATTTATTGAGATGGATCTCGCACAAGTCGCGATAAACCACATCGGCAAAACCCATGCAGACTTGTTGGCCCGTGCCGCCGCCTTTCTGTTGCTCAAGGATTCCAAAGCCTCACACTCCATTGAAGGAGAAACCCCGCCCCATACCCGCATAGAGCGCTGGAGCCGGATGATCGGCGAAGCAGGCCAACGCCGACTGAGTATTGAAGAGTTGGAACATCTCCAGCAGGTCGTGATCGCAGATAAACGTTTTATGTTACCGGGGTGCCGCATTGAGGGTGGTTTCATCGGCGATCATGATCGTACAACCGGTATGCCAGTGCCCGTCCACATCTCGGCACGCCCCGAAGACATTAAAAGCCTGCTCTCCGGCTTGATGGAAACATATCAGCTACTTGCCGCCAGTGACTACGACGCCGTACTCATGGCAACACTCGTCGCCTTTGGCTTCGTCTTCATTCATCCGTTTGAGGACGGTAACGGCCGCATCCACCGCTACTTGTTTCATCACATCCTGGCGGAGAAAGGCTTCGTACCCAAAGGCCTCATTTTTCCGGTTTCCGCCATCATCCTGCAACGGATTGATGACTACAGATTGATACTGGAGCAGCATTCAAAGCCCAGGCTTGGGCTAATCAAATGGCGCCCGACAGACAAGAACAATATTAATGTTCTGAATGAGACAATGGATTTATACCGCTACTTTGATGCGACGAAGCAAGCAGAATTTTTCTTTGAGTGCGTTGAAGAGACCATCAATAAAACCTTGCCCGAAGAAGTTGACCACCTTGCAAAATATGACCTGCTAGGCAATTTTATTAGAGGCCATATTGATATGCCGGACAAGCAGGTTGATTTATTAATTCGCTTCCTGACCCAGAGCAAAGGCAAACTTTCAAAACGCGCGCGGGAGAAAGAATTCATTATGCTTACAGAAGCAGAGATTCAGGAGATAGAGAATAAGTATAAACAGGTGTTTCAGGAGGATAGTTAATGAGATACAAGTCAAGCAACAAAATAGGGGAAGGCAGATATTACACGGCGTCCAGCCCTTTTGGACATCAGGCGTTTCTTGATTGGGCGAAGGCGGCGGACCTGCCATCGTCCCGCATTCTGGAACCGTTTGCCGGAAGCAATAGTTTGATTGACTACTTAAAGAGAATGGGGCTGTGTGACAGGTTTTCGTCTTATGACATTGTTCCGGCGGCCAACCGGGTGAAGCAGCGTGACACACTGGGCGATTTTCCCGCGGGCTTTGATGTGTGTATTACAAACCCACCCTGGCTGGCAAAAAATAGTGCCACTATCCGGGGTTTGCCGTATCCCGATTGCCGACACGATGACCTGTACAAGTTTGCGCTGGAGAAGTGCATTGCACATTGCGGCTATGTTGCGATACTTGTGCCCGAATCGTTTATCAGGGCGAGAATTTTTCGTGAAAGGCTAACGGATTTTGTGTCACTGACACCAAAAATGTTCAATGACACAGGGCATCCCGTCGGCCTTGCCCTGTTCCGTCCCGAAAAAACTCAATCCACCGTCGTCTGGTCAGACTCCAAAAAGATAGGCACATTGGCGCAGCTTGAAGCCAAGCGGCTCAAGCCGGTTCCCGATGGCCCGGATGTTCGGTTCAATGATCCTTGTGGCAATGTCGGCCTGATTGCGTTGGACAATATACAGTCTGCGTCAATTCGCTTCTGTGAGGTTGAGGAGTTGGCGGCTTACAATGTCAAGCCAACCGGCAGACACATAACAAAGGTAAAATTCGCCGGTGATGTGCATATAGACAAATGGAACGAATGCCTCAAACATTTCCGCGAGGCCACTTATGATGTGCTTCTGACCTGCTACAAGGGCATCAGAAAAGACGGAATGTACCGCAGACGGCTGGACTGGCAACTGGCAAGGGGGATAATGCACCATGCCTAATTTCATTTTACACCAACACGAATAGCTCCCCCCTTGAGGGGGAGCCGGTGGCACAAGGGCGTAGCCCGCAGTGGCTCCGGTGGGGGGCCATTGCTGATTGGTCTCATAAGCACTAGGTCAGCACACAAACTGGCAACGGGAGAAAGAATTCACTATGCTTACAGAAGCAGAGATTCAAGAGTTTGCCTTGCCCATAGAACAATTACTCGCCGTTCTAAGCCGACTTTGTAAATAAAGCAAGAATGTAGGTGGCGGACTTATGTATAGAGCCACCGGCGGGTGTATAAGTCGGCGGAAATTTTAATTTTGGAGGTTCCACAATGAACAAACGCAACCTTATCAAAACACTGATTGGCGCAGTGGGCTTGGGTCTGAGCCCACTGGCTATGGGTAAAAAGCACAAGCGAAACAGCGGTGGCAATAGCCGCCCGCTTCTTGTTCAGGTCTCCCCGTTGGCGGGTTTTCAGTTCTATGAGGGAGAGAGGTTGTGGCCGCGTATGAAGCCCGGAAACAAGGTAGGCTTGCGACGTGCGCCATGGAATAAACATGACGGACGAGCAGTTGAGGTCTGGTGGCATGGCAATATGCTCGGCCATCTGCCGCGGCAGGAGAATACCGCTGTCTCGCAGATGATGGACAGGGGGAACAGGTTACATGGGGTTATTGTTGCTATGAATGAATCGCATAACCCTTGGGAGCGGATTGCGCTGGAGGTATGGCATGATTCGGGGATGTGATTACGGAAACGGCCCATAATGATTGATTTGTTACGCCTTATAATTGCTCTAGTTGGAGGCTTCATCGCTGGTTTAGCACTACTGGTATTGGTATTACTTGCGTGGCTCGCCGACCCTTGGTTATCAATTCCTGCGGTGGTTTGTCTCTTGCTAATGATAGCCGCCGCATTGCGCCCTCCCTCGGAATAAATGAATAAATATATCGCACATAGCAATCAGTCGCTGATAGATCATTTAAATGGTGTTGGCGATAAATCTAAGTGTTTTGCAGCAAAAATCAATGTTGGCGATGTGGGGCAATTGATTGGATTGCTACACGATTTTGGTAAATTTAGCGAAGAATTTCAAAATTATATTCAATCGGCAGTGGGTGAAATAAATCCAGATGAAGATGAGTATGTTGATTTTCGAGGGCGCAAGGGGAAGATTGACCACTCCACCGCTGGTGCTCAGATTATTTGGGATTATTGCAAAAATAAGGGGAAGTCCGGTCAGCTTGTTGGCCAGATACTATCTCTCTGTATTGCATCTCATCATAGCGGTCTTATAGATTGTTTTAAGCCCGATGGTAAATTTAACTTCGATGGCAGGATTAACAAACCTGATGACAAAACCCACAAGACAGAGTGCGTTGATAATGCTCCCAAAGAGTATCTTGAGAAAATTGATACTTTTCTTAACAAAAAATTACTCGGGAAAGTTGTCGAAGAAATTAACAAACTAGCGAGTTTAAATGGGAGCGAAGTACCCCTACCAATATGGCAGTTCCATCAAGGATTATGGGCCAGAATGCTATTCAGTTGCCTTGTGGATGCTGATCGGATCGATAGCGCCGATTCCGAGAATGAGGGAAACACAAGGCATCGGAACTGTACTCCCGAATGGCAGATTGCAATTCACAGGATTGAAGAGGCGATTCGCAATATGAACAGGGATAAACCAATAGACAGCATACGCAGGCAAATATCAGATGACTGCAAAAGGCGGGCCGATGACAAACAAGGAGTCTATACCCTCACCGTGCCGACAGGCGGCGGGAAAACTTATGCCAGTCTTCGCTACGCCTTGCACCATGCAGAAAAGCATGGCCTAGACAGGATTATTTATGTAATCCCGTTTACTTCAATCATTGAGCAAAACGCAAAAGCAATCAGGGAGTTAATTGAGCATCCAAGCGACCCATTCCCATGGGTTCTAGAGCAGCATTCCAACTTGGAACCAGAAAACCAAACCTGGCATAGCAAACTGACTAGCGAAAATTGGGATGCACCAATCATTATGACGACGATGGTGCAGTTTTTGGATGTGCTGTTTTCAGGCGGCACACGTGGTGCAAGAAAAATGCATCAGCTTGCCAATAGCGTGCTGATATTTGATGAGATTCAGACGCTGCCGATTAACTGCGTACATCTGTTTTGCAATGCCATCAATTTTCTGACGGAATATTGCAAAGCAACCACCCTGCTTTGCACCGCTACCCAGCCGCTATTGAATCGGCTTAAATGCCCTGATAAAGGGCAAATCTACATTCCAAGTCAAAATGAGCTGGCAGAGGATACTTCTGATTTATTCAAAAAACTGCAACGAACCACAATTGCAAACAAATGCAAGGCTTCGGGTTGGAGAGAGAACGAGATTGCAAATCTGGCAATCGCCGAGTTTAAAGCAAAGGGAAGTTGCCTTGTTATCGTCAATACCAAAGCATGGGCGCAAAACCTTTATCGCAAGGTAAGCGAATACATCAATGGAAACGATGTGTTTCATCTGAGCACCAACCTGTGCCCGGCCCATCGCAAGGATATTTTGGATAAAATTCGCAAGCGGCTGGATGAGAAACTGCCCGTGCTGTGTATTAGTACGCAGTTAATTGAGGCTGGTGTGGACATCGACTTTGCGTCAGTCATACGTTTTCTCGCAGGGCTTGATTCCGTCGCTCAGGCGGCCGGGCGGTGCAACAGAAACGGCTTAATGAATAGTGCGGAAGTGACTGTGATAAACCCAGATCAAGAGTCTATAGATCTCTTGCCGGATATAAAGGTTGGCAGAGATAAGGCTATGCGTGTTTTGGACGAACCTTTCGATGATTTTTTAGCACCTGATGCGATTGAGCGGTATTTCAAATACTATTTTTTTGACCGTTCTAATGAGATGGCGTATCTTATCCCTCGCAGGGAGACGGGCAGGGACGATACCCTATTAAATTTGTTGGGCGGCAATCGCCTCAATACTGGCGGAGCGGAAAACTCGCACTTATTGAGACAGTCATTTATGACGGCCGGGAAGGTATTCAAGGCCATCGATTCACCAACGAAAGCGGTCATCGTGCCTTATGGCAGCGAAGGGGCGGAGGTCAGAGTAGGGCTGTGTCAGGTTGCCAAGGAGTTTGACGCGAAGCGGTATCGGGACTTGCTGAAAAAGGCCCAGCGGTATAGTGTTAATGTGTTTCCCAAAACATGGGAGCGGCTAAAGGAAAGTGAAGCAGTGCTTGAAACACAGGAGGGGGAAGGTATCTTTTTCCTGAAAGAGGAGTATTATTGTGACGAACTTGGGCTGTCGGAGCAAAAACGCTCGAAAATGAGTTTTCTGTTAGCGGAGTAATAAACAGGCATGCACGAAACCCCTAAAAACAGCGTCAGCTTCAAAGTGTACGGCAAGTACGCTCTCTTTACCGATCCTGTTACCAAGATCGGCGGGGAGAAATGTTCCTATCATCTGCCTACTTATGAGGCGGTCAAAGGCATATTGAAGTCAATCTATTGGAAGCCAACATTTATCTGGGTTGTTGACAAAGTCAGGGTTATGAATCCAATGAGGACACAAACCAAGGGGACAAAGCCGTTAGTGTTTGGGGGTGGTAAGAAGAAGAACAGTCTGGCGATTTACACCTTTTTGCGCGATGTTGAGTATCAGGTCCAAGCCCACTTTGAGCAGAATAAATACCGCTCTGAGTTGGCATCTGACTACATTGACGGAAAGCACTACGCAATCGCTAAACGCTCAATCGACAAGGGTGGAAGACAAGATATTTTTCTCGGCACGAGAGATTGCCAAGCTTATGTTGAGCCTTGTGAATTTGGGGAGGAGTCTGGAAAGTATGATGAGATAGATGAGTTGGGATTTGGATTGATGTTCCATAGCTTTGATTACCCAGATGAGACTGGTGTAAACATGTTACGCAGTCGTTTATGGCATGCGACGATGAAAAGGGGAATTGTAGAGTTTCCCCGACCGGAGCAATGCAAAATTGCTCGCGACATTCGCGAGATGCACCCAAAGCAGTTTGGGATTGGAAATAACCTGCAGCAAGTAAGCAACGAAGAGAATTTGTCGTGAGCTGGATGAAAAGACTGTATGACACTTATGAGTCGGGAATGTCCCTTGATCTACCTGGGGAAGATAAATTAATGCCTATCTGTCACACGCCACAGAATGCCCACATAAAAATCACAATCAATGGCGATGGTGATTTTAAGCATGCCGATGTTTTGGAAAAAACACGGATAGTTTTGCCCGCAACTGAGGAGTCTGCTGGAAGAACCGGTAAAATACCACCTCACCCACTTGCAGATAAAATTCAGTATGTTGCGAAAGACTATGCCAAGTATGGAAGTTCAAAGGAAGCATATTATGATAACTATTATAAGCAATTGAGCAGTTGGTGCGAATCAGAAAATGTTCCTGAAAAGGTTAAAGCCGTAAAGAAATATGTGGAAAGAGGCACTGTTGTGCAAGACTTGATAAGCGCCAAAGTTTTGCATACAGATGATAATGGTAAATTACTCCGCCAATGGAACGGTAAGAAAGAAAATACGCCGTTGATATTCAAGGTGTTGCCAAAGCCAGGAGGGGCATTAGAACAGGGGAGTGCTCTCGTATGCTGGAACATAGAAATTGCTGGCGAGCCAGTCAGTGAAAGCTGGAAGGATCCCGAGATTCAACGGCATTGGATAGATTTTGATCTGTCAAAACATGATAATCGTGTTGAAGGGTTGTGCTATATCACTGGTAAGAAAACTGCATTGGCTGTCAATCACCCTGCTAAGCTTAGGCATACGGGTGATAAGGCAAAAATTGTATCCTCAAATGATGACACCGGATATACCTTTAGAGGAAGATTTACTGATAACAAGAAAAGCATTAAAGTAAAGGGAGCCCAATCTGTTGGTGTTTCTTATGAGGTTACTCAGAAAGCGCATAACGCACTACGGTGGCTGATATCAAGGCAAGGTTTCCGTAATGGGGATCAGGTGATTGTTGCATGGACCGTATCGTGCAAAGAAATACCGCAACCTCTGGCAGAGATTCCTCTTGATTTTGAGGAGACACCAGAGCAATCTGATCAAGGTGAGGCGTTGGATCATGGAAGTGATATGGGGCAAAGGTTTTCGCTTGGCCTTCAGAAATATATGCTGGGCTACAGGGCGAATTTGAAAGACACTGACCATATCACCATCATGGGGCTGGACTCGGCTACATCAGGCCGCATGGCTATTACTTATTACCAAGAATTCGTTCCAGAAGAGTACATTAATCAAATTTCTACATGGCATGATGATTTCTCTTGGTTTCAGCGCGTTTTTCGAGATGAGCAAGTGCAATGGGTGGTTCGCGCCCCGTCTGTTCATTCGATATTTGATTCTATTTATGGAGCTACAATCGGCGACGCACCCCAAAAGAATACTGCCGAGCGTGTTCCAAAGCTAAAAAAGAATACTGTCGAACGCATTTTGCCGTGTATTGTTGGAGGCAGGCCTTTTCCTGCTGATATGGTACGGTTGTCCGTTCACAGGGCAAGCAATCGCGGTTCGTACAAAAAGGATGAGCAGTGGGAAAGGAATTTAGGCATCGCCTGTGCATTGTACAGGGGATATTGCAAAAGACATTCAAGTAAGGAGTATAAGATGACGATCGAACGAGAAAATAACTCCCGTGATTATCTTTACGGTAGATTGCTGGCAATCGCTGAACGTATTGAGGATAGGGCGTTGTACATAGCAGATGAGAAACGCAGCACAACCGCAGCCCGTCTTATGCAGAGGTTTGCTGACCGCCCATATTCGACATGGCGTAATATTGAGTTGGCATTACAGCCCTATATGCAACGGCTTAAAAATAATAGATATGGTGGCTTTTTGCATAACATGACATCACTTCTTGACGAAGTGATGCGTATGTTTAGTGAAGGTGATTTTACCCGCGATAAGCCTTTGAGTGGGGAATTTTTATTGGCTTTTCATTGTCAGAGGCTTGAGCTACGTTCTTCAAATAAAAAAGAGAAGCACCAAACAGATTCAACTGAAACAGGAGATGAAAATGAGTTTGACAAATAAGATTGATTTTGCGCTTATTTTTAGCGTGAAGAATGCGAACCCTAATGGCGACCCACTTAATGGCAATAGACCAAGAACCGACTACGGAGGTTATGGTGAAGTATCAGATGTCTGTCTCAAGCGTAAAATTCGGGATCGGTTGCAGAGCAATGAAGAATCTATTTTCGTGCAGTCTGACGAAAAAAAGACAGATGGCATGCCAAGCCTTAAAGAACGTGCAGAATCGGAAGAATTCGGTTTGGGTAAAGATGCGTTTAATGTAAAGAAAACGACGCCAGAAGAAACTGCGCGCCTTGCTAATGAAAAATGGATCGATGTTCGTTCATTTGGACAGTTATTTGCATTCAAAAGTGAGTCAAAAGACGGCATATCTATACCCATTCGCGGTCCTGTAACTATTCAATCCGCTTTTAGTGTTAATCCGATAAGTGTCAGTAGTACACAAATCACAAAGAGCGTTAGTGGCGAAGGCGACGGGAGCAAAAAAAGCTCAGATACAATGGGTATGAAGCACCGTGTTGATCAGGCCGTTTATGTAACATTTGGTGCCATGACACCACAACTGGCCGAGAGGACAGGCTTTAGCGATGATGATGCCGAAAAAATCAAAAGTGTATTGCCTCGACTGTTTGAAGGTGATGCTTCATCCGCGAGACCAGAGGGAAGCATGATTATAGAAAAGGTAATCTGGTGGAAGCATAATTGTCCATCGGGACAATATTCGTCTGCAAAAGTACATGGAACACTTAAGGTAAATCCCGATGGTGGTTATGAGCTAAATAATTTGCCTGATTTGGTCCCTGAAGAAATTGATGGCTTCTAAACATTGAGGAGACTCATACAACCTTTTAAGTCATCAAGAATCTTTGCGAAGACCTGCGCTTTCGCTTGAAGGAGCAGGCAACTCGTCAACATCTTGGCATAATTCAGATTTTAGATGATTTGTAATAAACATCCGTCCGCCTTTGCCCTGATTCTATGAATAACGATAACACCGAATACCTGATGTTATCTGCCTTGCGGCATTATGCAGTTTGTCCGAGGCAATTCGCACTGGTTCACATTGAGCAGGTATGGGCAGACAATCGCTTCACTGCGGAAGGTAATATCCTGCACGAAAGAGTCGATTCCGGTATCGCGGAGCAACGGGGTGAAGTCAGGTATGAGCGTGGTGTCTTGCTTGAATCACAACATTATCGGCTCAAGGGCAAAATGGATTTGCTTGAAATTGTGGAGGGAGATGACCTCAAACTTTTCCCAGTGGAATACAAACGCGGTAAGCCCAAGGTTCAGGACTGGGATCGCGTACAGCTTTGCGCCCAGGCATTGTGTCTTGAGGAAATGCGCTCTGTATCCGTGAATGAAGGGGCGATATGGTATTGGGAAGCGCGACGGCGGGAAAATATTGTTTTTGATGATCGTCTGCGCGATGAAACCCGGAGAGTGATTGTTGCAGCCCATGAACTGAAGGCATCCGCTAAAACGCCACTGCCGATAAA
The DNA here is from genome assembly GCA_051008185.1 of Gammaproteobacteria bacterium. Taxonomy (GTDB): domain Bacteria; phylum Pseudomonadota; class Gammaproteobacteria; order Eutrophobiales; family Eutrophobiaceae; genus CAXMWX01. The sequence goes on along the minus strand of JBPCXW010000046.1, from coordinate 1,741 downwards.
AGATAAAAAGCGTTGCCGTGCCTGCTCACTGGTTGATTTGTGCGAACCTGATCTGTTTCGCAAAGATGCATCTAAAACCTATATTGATCAGTTGTACAGCGCATGAAGAAACTCATTAATACACTGTATATCACCCGTCAGGAATCCTATCTCCACAAGGAAAGAGAAACCATAGTGATTAAAAACGGAGATGAAAAAGTGGGCCAGTTCCCCGCTTTGACTATCAACAATATCCTGTGTTTTGGTCAGGTTTCCGTATCCCCGTTCCTGATGGGTTACTGTGGCGAGCAGGGTATCGGGCTGGCGTTTTACACTGAGTATGGCAAGTTCCTGGCGAATGTGCAGGGGAAACAGACTGGCAATGTATTACTGCGCAGAACCCAGTACCGCTGGGCGGACGATTCTGAAAAATCCCTGTCCATAGCGCGCCTTATGTTGGCGGCGAAGATTGCTAACAGCCGCTCCGTGCTAATGCGGGAGATACGCAATCATGGCGAGAATGTTGCAATACAGTCTGCGGTAGAAAAGTTGGCGACCAGCCTTAGACGGATGCGGCAGGCTGACTCATTGGAGGAGGCGCGAGGCATGGAAGGCGATGCGGCCGGTGCTTATTTTAGCGTGTTCGATAAATTACTACGCGGGCACGGGTTTGCGTTCGGTGGCCGGGTACGCAGGCCGCCCACAGATCCGGTTAATGCCTTGCTGTCATTTGCCTATTCATTGATTACCAACGAATGTGCGTCGGCCTTGCAAGGCGTAGGGTTAGATCCTTATGTGGGGTTCCTGCATCAGGACAGACCGGGCAGGCTAAGTCTTGCACTGGATTTGCTGGAAGAATTTCGGGCAGCATGGGCGGATCGTTTTGTGTTGACACTTATCAACCGTCAACAATTCAAATTAAATGATTTTATAAACGAAGCCAGTGGCGCAGTTAAATTAACAGAAACCGCCCGCAAGGAATTCCTGACATCTTGGCAGGATCGTAAACAGGTGGAAATCATGCACCCCTATTTACAAGAATCCGTGCCGATTGGTTTGCTGCCGCACGCACAGGCAATGTTGCTGGCAAGGCATCTCCGTGGTGACACTGAATTTTATCCGCCCTACACGACAAAATAGCAATGCTGGTATTAGTCACCTATGATGTTAGTGTTGTTACCGCGGAGGGACGAAGACGGTTGCGTCGAATTGCAAAGGCCTGCCAAGATTACGGTATGCGGGTACAAAATTCAGTGTTTGAATGTGAAGTGGACCCGGGCCAATTCGCAATGTTGAAAAACGAACTGACGGAAATATATGATCCGGAGGAAGATAGTCTGAGATTCTATTTTCTGGGTAAGAAGGGTAGGCAGAGGGTTGAGCATCATGGTGCAAAACCTGTAGTTGATGCAGTGAGAGACCCCCTGATTCTGTAATCGCTAACTGTCGGTTCTCATAAATTCAGGTAGGGTTAGCGATGTATAAGATATTGAATAGTTGAGGCTGAATTTAGATCTTTAACAATTTAGAATGACTTTGACCCGCTGGCTAGAGGTTAGCGGGCATAGTTCCATTTGTGCTTGTGAATCAAAATAGTACAATGGAAGTGTCGCGCCCCGTGCGGGGCGCGTGGATTGAAACTTACTGGTAAGACTAACTCTGTGCATTGTGTTGGGTCGCGCCCCGCGCGGGGCGCGTGGATTGAAACAGATATTCGCAGGCCTGCCGGCGATCCTGCCGGCGTCGCGCCCCGTGCGGGGCG
>JBPCXW010000045.1:0-9401 GCA_051008185.1 Gammaproteobacteria bacterium | reverse complement strand
CCCTTAACGGGTTTGGGGTCCAGATGGAGGGCAAAGATCTCCAAATCCATGCCTCAAGCAATGACTTCCCATTGAAGAAACACAATCTGGTGCAAGCGATCTTGGCTGTACATAGCATATTCTACTTGGCGGCACCTATGACGGCCCGTGTGGTGGAGCCAACTGGGTAGAGTCAGGGAGGCATTGGGGTTAAAAACACCTGCTGAAATGAGCATTATGCTGGCTAGGGTTGCCTGATGGTATATGTCTTAAATGTGGTGGTCCTCTACACTTTCATAGATATACGACAAGCAGTTTTGTTAATCATACATCACGATTTATGAGCGACAAATGGCTTTGTTGCTCATATATGAACAACAAACGGCTTTGTTAATCATATATCCCGATTTATGACGCACAAACGGGTTTGTGTGCCACGAAACGCGATATATGGCGCACAAAGCAGTTTGTGTGCCACGAAACACGATATATGGCACACAAAGAGTAAAACCTGTGAATAAATCGGGGGTTAGCGGCATTTTTGTTAGATATTCTGGTATGCTGTCGGGCTTTAGGGCTTTTGTTATGTGTCTTCCCCCCACCGCATCAGGCTACGCCTTCTGCGACTCCCCCTCAAGGGGGGAATGATTGTTTCGGGGCTGGGCGGGCTCATTATATTCTTGTGGTATCAGGTTAATGCCAGCACTCGTGACTGAAAATCAGGTGGAAGAGCAGGCCCTCGGCTGGTTTGAGGGGCTTGGCTATCTTTGTGTGAGTGGTTATGACATTGCTCCTGATGGTGATATGCCAGAGCGGGTTGATCATCGTTCTGTTGTTTTGAAAGAACGTTTGCACAGTGCGTTGTCCCGTCTTAACCCGGACATTCCTGCATCTGCTATTGAGTCGGCCCTATCCCAACTTACCAATCCCAACATTCCTGCGTTGATGAATTGCAATCGGCAGATTCATCAATGGCTGACCAAAGGTGTGAATGTAACTTTTATGGAGGACAATCAGGAAATCGGTCAACCACTAAAGGTTATTGACTTTGACAACCCGGACAATAACGACTGGCTGGTGGTCAATCAATTTACTGTGGAAGGGCATCAACACACGCGGCGGCCTGATGTGGTGGTGTTTGTCAATGGGTTGCCGCTTGCTGTGATTGAGTTGAAGAATGTGGCGGATGAGAGTGCTGATGTTTGGTCTGCCTTCAACCAGTTGCAGACTTACAAGGCAGATATTCCTGATCTGTTTAACTATAACACTTGCCTCGTCATTTCGGATGGCATCTATGCTCGCATGGGTTCGCTCTCTGCCAATACCGAGCGGTTCATGCGCTGGCGCACGATTGATGGTGATGCGCTTGACCCATTAGGTCAGTATCGGGAACTGGAAACTTTGGTCAGGGGTGTATTTGATAAGGCGGTTTTTCTCAGCTTTCTGCGCTACTTCTGCGTGTTTGAGGATGACGAGGACATTGTTAAGAAGATTGCTGGCTATCATCAATACCACGCTGTGCAGGTGGCGGTGGAGAGTGTGGTAGCCGCAAGCAAGACGGATGGCGACAAGAAAGGTGGTGTTGTCTGGCATACGCAGGGGGCGGGCAAGAGTATTGAAATGGCTTGTCTTGCGGGACGCTTGATGACTGAACCTCGTCTTGGCAACCCGACCATTTTGGTGGTGACGGATCGGCAAGATCTTGACGGGCAGTTGTTCACTGTGTTCGCCAATGCCAGCGAACTGTTGGGTGAGACGCCGAAGCAAGCAAACTCTCGGGCGGAACTGCGGGAGTATCTAAAGGATCGGCCATCCGGCGGCATCATCTTCACCACCATTCAGAAGTTCGGTCTGGAAAAGGAAGAAGACCATTTCCCAACCCTTACTGACCGACACAACATTATCGTCATCGCCGATGAAGCGCACCGCACCCAGTACGGCTTCAAGGCGAAGCTGGATAAGAAATCCGGCAAGATAAAATTCGGTCTGGCCAGATTTCTGCGTGATGGCCTGCCTAATGCTACTTTTCTGGCCTTCACTGGAACGCCGATTTCCCAAGATGACCGCGACACCCAGGCCGTGTTTGGAGAATACATTTCTATCTATGACATCCAGCAGGCAGTGGAAGATGGTGCAACGGTGCCTATCTACTATGAATCGCGTCTGGCAAAATTGAATCTTAATCAGACGGCACTTCCTCAGGTTGATGATGATGTTGAGGATATTCTTGATAGTGAAACTGTCAGTGAGGAAGAGAAGGAACGAGCCAAGAGCCAGTGGGCGGCACTGGAAGCGATTGTTGGATCAGATACCCGTTTGGAAGAGGTTGCACAAGACCTTATCAAGCATTATGAAACCCGCAGTGAGACACAACCCGGCAAGGCCTTGATTGTTACGATGTCACGGGAAATCTGTGTGCGCCTGTACGATAAACTCGTTGCCCTCAGACCAGACTGGCACTCACCCGACCACAAGCAGGGCGCAATCAAGGTGGTGATGACTACTTCCGCCGCCGACAAGGCGGCACTGCAACCCCACCACATCAGCAAGGCAAAAAAGAAAGATCTTGAGAAACGTTTCAAAGACCCTGCTGACCCGCTCAAGATCGTCATCGTGCGGGATATGTGGCTTACCGGTTTTGATGTTCCCTGTCTGGCAACCATGTATGTGGATAAACCTATGCAGGGTGCCAATCTGGCTCAGGCCATCGCCCGTGTGAATCGTGTTTTCAAGGACAAGCCGGGCGGGTTGGTGGTGGATTACATTGGCATCGCGCCCCAGCTCAAGGAAGCTTTAGCGACTTACAGTGCCGCCCGCGGGCAAGGTCGCCCAACCATTGATTCCTCCGAGGCATTACACATACTTAAGAAAGAACTACAGATTGCCCGTGACATTCTGCACCCGCTGGATTGGAGCGACTACCAGACCAAAGCATTGCAACTTATCCCCGAGTGCATGGACCACATACTGCAACAGGAAGATGGCAAGCGCCGCTACTGCGACACTGTGTTGCGCGCAACCAAAGCATTCGCCCTGTGCGGCACTTTGGATGAGGCGGTGGAACTCTCAAAAGAGCTTGCGTTCCATCAGGCAATACGCGCACCTTTGGTGAAAAGCGGTAGCGCAGACACCCCGCCCAAGGATGTTGATTTTGAGCTCCAGCAACTGCTTTCCTCGGCAATAGTCGGAGAGGGTGTAACCGACATCTTCAAACTGGCAGGATTGGAAAGCCCCGACATTTCTATCTTGTCTGACGAATTCTTGCGGGAAGTGATGAAGATGCCGCACAAGAATCTGGCGGTGGAACTTTTGCAACGTCTGATCAAAGATGAAGTCAAGTCCAGATTCAAAACCAATATCGTAAAACAACGCAAGTTCAGTGAACTGTTGGCGCAATCTCTGAGCCGCTACGCCAACCGCGCCATAGAAGCCGCTCAGGTAATTGAAGAACTAATTGCTATGGCTAAGCAGTTCAAGGAAGACCTGGAGCGGGCGAACAAACATAACCTTACTCCCGAAGAACACGCCTTCTACGATGCATTGGCACAAAATGCGTCCGCTCAAGAGCTAATGGGCGAAGCCGTGCTGGTAGAAATGGCGCGAGAAGTGGCTCAAAAACTACGGGAAAACTACCGAGTGGATTGGGCGGTCCGTGAATCCATCAGAGCCCGAATGCGCGTCATAATCCGCGCCTTTCTCAGAAGAGACAAATACCCGCCAGATCAACAACCCGGTGCCATTGATCTGGTGATAAGACAAGCGGAGGTTCTGACAGGCGAAATGGAATAGGCTGGTGTTGGATTGGAGAGCCTGATGGCTTATTATCAGTAACTTATACAGGCGGGCTGACTCATGAGATGTTTAGATTGTAAATAGGGTAGTTTGGCATTGTCCCCCCACCAAAGCAGGCTTTGCCTGCTTTGGCTCCCCCTCAAGGGGGGAGCTATGGCGTAGGCCGTGGTGGCTCCGGTGGGGGGTATGCTGATTTGTCTTGCATATACTGGGTTAGTACTTGGGGTTCCCTGAAAGTCATTTTTGGTATTTAATAGCCGCTATAGCGGAGTAAAAAACATGTCTGATAAATTAATTATTTTTGATACAACCTTGCGTGATGGTGAGCAAAGCCCGGGGGCTTCTATGACCCGTGGTGAAAAAGTGCGGCTCGCCAAGGCGTTGGAGAAGATGAAAGTAGATGTCATTGAGGCGGGTTTTCCTATTGCCAGCCCCGGTGATTTTGAGTCCGTCAAGGCCGTGGCGGAGGCGGTGCGGGATAGCCGGGTCTGCGGTCTGGCCAGGACCGGTGACAAGGATATAGACACCGCGGCGCTGGCGTTGAAACCGGCGGCGGCGGGGCGCATTCATACCTTTATCGCGACCTCGCCGATACACATGCAGCACAAGCTGAAGATGCAGCCTGACGAAGTGGTGGAGGCGGCGATCAAGGCGGTAAAGCGGGCGCGGGATTACATCGGCGATGTGGAGTTTTCCCCGGAAGATGCCGGCCGCTCGGATGTGGATTTTCTCTGCCGTATTATTGAGGCCGCGATTGATGCCGGTGCGACTACCATCAACATCCCCGATACGGTGGGTTATGCGATGCCGCAACAGTTCGGGGAGACCATCAGGCAACTTATAGAACGGGTGCCGAACTCAGATAAGGCCGTATTCTCCGTGCATTGCCATAATGACCTGGGGTTGGCGGTGTCCAACTCACTTGCCGCCGTCCTGAACGGTGCGCGGCAGGTGGAATGCACGATCAACGGGCTGGGTGAGCGTGCCGGTAATGCCGCGATGGAAGAGATCGTGATGGCGGTGCGTACCCGGCAGGATTATTTCAACTGTGATACAGAACTGGACACCCGCGAGATCCTGAATTGTTCCAAACTGGTATCCAATATAACCGGCTTTCCGGTGCAACCGAACAAGGCGGTGGTGGGGGCGAACGCCTTTGCCCATGAGGCCGGTATCCATCAAGACGGCGTGATCAAAAGCCGCGAGACCTACGAGATCATGCGCGCCCAGGATGTGGGCTGGCAGGATAATCGTCTGGTTCTGGGGAAACATTCAGGCCGCAATGCGTTCAAGACCCGTTTGCAGGAACTGGGTTTTGAATTTGATGACAAGGAACAACTGGATAGCGCTTTCAGCCGCTTCAAGATATTGGCGGACAAAAAACACGAGATATACGACGAGGACTTACAGGCCATCGTCACCGATGGTCTGTTGGGTGAGGAGGAACACATCAAGCTGACCGCCATCCGTGTGCATACCGCCACCGGCGAGACACCGATGGCGGCGGTGACGCTGTCCGTCGATGGTGCCGAGCGTTCCTTTGAGGCGCAGGGCGACGGGCCGGTGGATGCCGTATTCAGTGCGATAGAAGGTGTGGTTGAGAGCGGTTGTGAATTGGTACTGTTTTCGGTCAATAACATTACCGCGGGCATAGACTCGCAGGGCGAGGTGACGGTGCGGGTAAAAAAAGGTGGCCGTATTATCAACGGGCGCGGTTCGGATACGGATATTATCACCGCCTCGGCCAAGGCCTATATCAATGCCATTAACCGCGCCGGCAGCCTGCGCGACAAGATACATCCGCAGGTATGACACTCTCCGCAACGCAATATCAGTATTTGCAGGCCCTGGGGATTGAGGTATGGCTGGGCCGTGACAGGCAGGCCGATGTAACCGTAGCCGCAGAGCAAGCGCCGATGGTGTCGGGGCAAGACCCGGTTTCCGCCCCGGTTTCCGACTGGGAGCGGTTGCAGCAGCAGGTCAGTGTCTGCACGCTTTGCAGTCTGTCGCAGACCCGCAAGCAGACGGTATTCGGTGTGGGCGCGCCGGATGCTGATTTGATGATCATCGGTGAGGCCCCCGGTGCCGAGGAAGATAAGCGCGGTGAACCTTTTGTCGGACGGGCGGGGAAACTGCTGGACTCGATGTTGTCGGCTATCGGTTTTACCCGGGAGCAGGTTTTTATCGCCAATATCCTGAAGTGCCGCCCGCCGGAAAACCGCAACCCCGGGCCGGAAGAGGTAGCGGCCTGCGAGCCATATCTGCAACAACAAATCGCCGCGGTGCAACCTAAACTATTGCTAGCCCTGGGACGGGTGGCGGCGCAGAACCTGCTCAAGGTGGATACCCCGATTGGTCGTATGCGCGGGCAACAATACAGTTATGGCGATACCGATATTCCGGTGGTGGTGAGTTATCACCCGGCCTATCTGTTGCGGGCGCCGAGGGAGAAGCGCAAGTCATGGCAGGATTTGCAACTGGTAATGCGGATATACAAACAGTCATGAGTGCGGTCATCAAACAGGCGGAGCTGAACTTTCGTTATATGCAGGAGCAGGATCTGGACAAGGTCGCGCAGATAGAAGCACGGGCTTATGAATTCCCCTGGAGCCGTGCCATATTCAGGGATTGTCTGCGGGTGGGTTATGGTTGCTGGGTGCTGGAGAGTGATGCGATGATCGTCGGTTACGGCATGATGTCGGTTGCGGTCGGTGAGTCGCATATATTGAATCTGTGTGTTGATCCGCCGCTACAAGGTCAGGGCCTGGGGCATACCCTGTTACATTTTCTGCTGGATGTGGCGAGACAAAACAAGGCCAATTGCATTTTTCTGGAGGTGCGTTCTTCCAATGACAAGGCCAAACTTATGTATGCACGCAATGGTTTTGTGGAGGCCGGTATGCGGCATGATTATTATCCCGCCGCGGCCGGTCGGGAAGATGCCGTCATCATGGCGATGAGTCTGGTGTAGTCGTGGAGTTTCCCACGATAGAGGCATTCGTCGGCAACACTCCGCTGGTAAAATTGCAACGCCTGCCCGGTAACACCGACAATACCATTATGGCGAAACTGGAAGGCAACAATCCCGCCGGTTCCGTCAAAGACCGCCCGGCGGTGAGTATGATCAAACACGCCGCCGCCCGCGGCGAGATCCAACCCGGTGATACATTGATAGAGGCCACCAGCGGTAATACCGGCATCGCACTGGCAATGGCGGCCGCCATCGCCGGTTATCGTATGTTGCTGATCATGCCGGAGAACCTCAGCGTGGAAAGACGTCAGGTGATGAAGGCCTTCGGTGCCGAGATTATCCCGGTGACAAAAGAACAAGGTATGGAAGGGGCACGGGACCTGGCCGAGGCGATGCAGGCCGAAGGCAAGGGCAAGGTGCTGGATCAGTTTGCCAATCCTGATAACCCGCGGGCGCATTATGAAGGCACCGGCCCCGAGATCTGGCGCGATACCGGTGGCGGGATTACCCACTTTGTCAGTTCCATGGGGACCACCGGCACCATCATGGGCGTGTCCCGCTACCTCAAGGGTTGCAATCCCGATATTCAAATAGTAGGCGTGCAACCCGCCGGTGATGATGACAGTATCCCCGGCATCCGCCGCTGGCCGCAGGCGTATCTGCCGAAGATCTATGATCGGCAAAGAGTGGATAGCATCATTGATGTAACGCAAGCAGAGTCTGAGGACATAACCCGGCGGCTTGCCGAGGAAGAGGGGATCTTTGCCGGTGTTTCATCCGGCGGTTGTGTTGCCGCCGCGCTGGGCCTGTCGGAGCAGGTGCAGGACGCGCTGATAGTTTGTGTTATCTGTGATCGTGGTGATCGTTATTTATCGCTTGATGTCTTTCCGGCCTGATACCTGACATGACTACCCTGGTTTTTGATATTGAAACGGTTCCTGATTTGGAAAGCGGTCGGCGGCTGTTTGATCTGGACGGCTTGTCTGACAAGGAAGTTGCCGAGGTGATGTTCACCAAACGGCGGCAGGAAACCGCCAATGCCTCCGACTTCCTGCGCCTGCACTTGCACAAGGTAGTGGCCATTTCCGTGGTCTTGGCCGAGCGTGATACGCTCAGTGTCTGGTCGCTTGGCGATAGCGATGCGACTGAAAAAGAAATCGTGCAACGCTTCTTTGACGGGGTTGAAAAATATACCCCGACCCTGGTGTCATGGAACGGGCGCGGTTTTGATCTGCCGGTATTGCATTATCGCGCCTTGCTGCACGGTGTGACGGCGCGTCGTTATTGGGAGACCGGTGATAACGAGCAGGGGTTTCGCTGGAATAATTACCTGAGCCGTTACCATCAACGGCATACCGATTTGATGGATGTTATAGCAGGCTATGAATTCCGTGCCAACGCCCCGTTGACCGAGATCGCCGTCATGCTGGGTTTCCCCGGCAAGATGGGTATGGGCGGCGACAAGGTGTGGGAGTGTTTTCTGGCCGGTGAGCTGGAGGCGATCCGCAATTATTGTGAGACGGATGTATTGAATACCTGGCTGGTGTATCTGCGGTTTGAACAAATGCGCGGTAATCTGAATGAGACTGAATACCAGCGTGAGTGTGAGCGGGTCAGGGATATGCTGGTGGAGGAAGACAAACCTCACTTGACGGAGTTTCTTCAGGCATGGCAGGCGTGACTATACAAAAGACTATGCCAAACACACAACGTCATATTGAAATCAACATCGGCACCCAGACCCTGTTACTGAAGGCGGGTGATGAGGTTGAACGTGAGTATTCCGTCTCCACGGCCGGCAACGGTGCCGGGGAGAAACAGGATAGTTATTGCACTCCTCGCGGCAAACATATCATCGCCGAGAAGATCGGCGCGGGCTGTGAAGAAAACACAGTGTTCGTGGGGCGCCGGGCCAGCGGTGATATTTATCGTAGCGAGATGGCCGGGCAATTCCCTGAGCGGGACTGGATCCTGACCCGTATCCTCTGGCTGTCAGGTCAGGAACCGGGGGTGAATCAGGGCGGTGATGTGGATACATACAACAGGTATATCTACATTCACGGCGCACCGGATGAGACAGCAATGGGCGTACCCGGATCAATCGGTTGTATCCGTATGCGTAACCGGGATGTGATGGAGCTGTTTGAGTTGGTTGATACTGAAACGGCGGTGCTGATAAAGGAATAGCCGTGTTACCGCAAGCCTAGCCTTCGGAGAGGAAGGACTTGATCTGTTTGGAAAGCGACTTGCAGGTGTTGCTTTGTACCCGCGCCAGTAACGGGATGGGCACGATGACGGCTGGCACAAAAGAGGTGCCTCTGCTCTCGGCATTGATCTTGCCGCTGAGTGACAGTTCCTTGAAATCCCAGATGCTGGCCTCGTAACTGGCCTCGTCATCCCAATAGACAAAACCGAAGCAACCACCGGCACCCGGCCCTATGGCGCAGGAAACAGAGCCGGAGCGGTCGGTCGTTTCAGTGGAGCCGTCTATCCAGATAAAATAGCGGATATTAAACTCATTGAATTTATTGGCGATGGTCGGGTTTTGCATCAGCTTGTCCAGATTTTTGACATCGGTGGGGGCGGTGCTGGTTTCAAAATGTGGGTACATCGTATCAACAAAGGTTTTTTCCGATATTACTCGCAGGCTGTCCTGACC
>JBPCXW010000044.1:0-5237 GCA_051008185.1 Gammaproteobacteria bacterium | reverse complement strand
GCAAAAAGAACAACAATGAACTGAGCACGGTAATCCAGACCGCCTCACCCAGCATCCGCCAGAGCTGTTGCGGCAGCAGTTCCAGCCCCAGCAGATAAAGTAAAAAGATGATCCCGATATTGGCAATATCGGCAATCATGACGGTATCAGTAACCAGCCCGAAACCGGCCGGCCCCAATAAAATCCCCAGCACGATATAGGCAACAATCATCGCCTGTCTGGTATACAGGGCCAGCGTCGCCAGCACCGCGGCACCGGCGAAGATAAGGAAAACGGAAAACTCAATAGTATTTTGCACTGGGGTTGGCTACCGGGTAGCGATTGGAAGTAGCAATTATGCCTGATTTGCGTGGCGTTGTGGCTTGAAAATTACGGCACGGTTGGCAACGGCATTCAACCCTGATACATCGCTTGCACCGGGATAACCGGTTTCTTGTTTCTTTCGTGCCGTGCAAGGGCGAGTATTAGCACGACCGAGGGTAAGCCCAGTGTAGCGGCGTAAAGGAAGAACACGGGATAGCTGGTGGCATCTACTACGAGGCCGGAGAAGCCTGCGATGAACTTGGCCAGCAACAACATAATTGAACTGAACAGCGCGTATTGTGTTGCGGTATAGGCCTTGTTGGTCAGGCCGGACAGGTAGGCGATGAAAGTGGTGCCGGCGATACCGGCGGCGATGTTGTCGGCACCGACTACAAGGGCAAGCCAGATCACCAGCGGGGGTTGAGTCGCCAGCCAGGCGAATAGCAGGTTGGTGATGATCACCAGCAAGGCGCCGATCATCAGCATTCGCATCGTGCCATAGCGGGCAACCAGGACCCCGCCGAACAAGGCACCGATTATGGTCACGATCGGGCCGACTGTTTTTGTGACCAGACCGATCTCCAATTCGCTGTATTGCATATCAATATAAAACGGATTGGCCATCACACCCAGTGTGATGTCGCTCAGGCGAAATACCATAATGAAACCGAGAATGATGATCGCAAAGCCGCCGTAACGGGCGAAAAAATCCGCAAACGGACTCACGACCGCGCCGATAAACCAGGCCTGTAGGCGCCGTAACGGTTCCGGCAGATAATGCCTTTTTTCCAGTAATTCCAATACTTTACGCTCGGTTTCGTAATTGTTTCTAGCAAGCCCGTGCTCGGGCTCGGCAATCACTAGCACCGTCACAACGCCGACCAGCATGAACACAGCCATACAGACATAGGCGGCAGGCCAGGAATAAAAATGTGCCAGACTGAAGGCGCCGCCACCCGCAACTATCATGCCTAGGCGATAACCGAGTTGATAAGCACCCGCCATCGCCCCCTGATAATCATCCGCTATCGCCTCAATACGCCAGGCATCAATCGTGATGTCCTGTGTTGCGGACGAAAACGCCGTGACCACCGCAAACAATACCACCGTCCCCAGTGAGGTGAGCGGATCATACGATGCCATGCACAACAGCCCGGTAATCACACCGGCTTGCGCCAGCAACATCCAGCTACGCCGTTGCCCGAGTGCCCGTGTCAGCAACGGCAGGCGAACGCGATCCACCAATGGCGCCCACGCAAACTTGAGGCCATAGGCCAGTGCCACCCAGCTGACAAAACCGATCGTGGTCTTATCAACGCCCTCCACCCGCAGCCATGCCGAGAGCGTTCCAAACACCAGCAACAGCGGCAGCCCGGCCGAGAAGCCGAGAAACAACATCGCCACAACTTTGGGGTTCTTATAAACTGCAAACGATGCCGCCCAACTGTGCAGAGTGTTCATGCAGCCGCCACCGCAGGTTTCAGGGACCAGGACAGAACAGCCCTAGCCATCACGCAACTGCTCTTCCCTCATGTAATGCTTCGGGTCCACCGAGCGCATCAGGGCATTGCTGACCAAGGCTATCGCCAGTAACAGCGCCATCAGATACATCGTGCTGTTATACACCCCGGCAGTCGGATCAATCGTGCCGGGCGGGGCGATCTCCATCAGCTTGGCAATGGTTACCGTCTTCGCCTCCACCAGCTCATTCAACTTGTCTATACCGGTGCCGAACTTCTGCTGAAAGACGACGGGATCAATCCGCCCGACCAGATCATTGATCGCACGCAGCACCGCATGTTCCCGTAGTGAGGTAATCGCCAGCGGGCCGAGTACACCGGCCATGCTCCAGGCCGTCAGCAGACGGCCATGGATGCCGCCCACATATTTTGTGCCGAAAATATCGGCCAGATAGGCCGGGATGGTCGCAAAGCCGCCGCCGTACATCGTGAATATGATCATCGTCGCCGCATAGAAATACACCAGCCAGACCACCGCCTTGCTGACACCTACCTGACTGGCGGCATAAGGAATGGAGCAATACAACACAATACCGAGGGCAAAAAATATCCAGTAGGTGTTACGCCGACCAATATAGTCAGAGGTGCTGGCCCAAAAGAAACGCCCCGCCATATTGAACACACTGATCATGATCACATAGGTGGCGGCAAAAGAACCATTCACGATATGCGGCAAGGTAGTGCCGAAGATTTCATTCATCATGGTCTTGGCGACACCGAGCACACCGATACCGGCTGTTACATTGAAACACAGCACGATCCAGAGTTGATAAAACTGCCGCGTCTTCAAGGCCTGATCGATATCAACATGATGCCGGGTCATCATCCTTTTCTCGGCATGCGCCTCATCCGGAGGTGTCCAGCCTTCCGGTTGCCAGTCTGCCATCGGTACCCGGTAAGAGAACGCCGCGATCATCATCACGGTAAAATAAATGATCCCCATCGTAAAAAAGGTCTGTGCAACCCCGACTGAACCGCTGCCGATCTCATAGACACCCGCCGGCCCCGGCACGACCATATTGGCGACATCATAAGCCCCGACGACGACCACTTCCCGCATCTGCCCGCCGATCTCCACAAAACGTCGACCCGCCTCTGTCACCAGATTGAGATCAGCAACGGCCCCCAGATACTCCGGTGCCTGATAATAAAACTTGATGAAAAACTCTTTCAGCGGTGCCCCTATCATCGCACCGCCGCCGAAGCCCATAATGGCAAGACCGGTGGCCATGCCCCGGCGGTCCGGAAACCAGCGGATCAGGGTGCCCACCGGCGATACATAGCCCAGCCCCAGACCACAGCCCCCTATCACCCCGTAACCGAGATACAGCAACCACAACTGCCCGGTGATAATACCGACACCACCGATGATAAAACCGCCGCCCCAACAGGTGGCCGCCACAGCCCCGACCATCCTCGGCCCGACTGCCTCCAGCCATCTACCGGCGATGGCCGCCGCCAGCCCCAGACAGACTATGGAAACGGTGAAGATCCAGACCACACTCTTTAGTGTCCAGTCGTCGGCCGCGCTGCTGACCACGCCAAGGCGCTTGATCAGGGCGGGATTGAAAATACTCCAGGCATAAACAGAGCCGATGCATAAATGGATACCCAGCGCGGCAGGCACGATCAGCCAGCGATTGAAACCGGGTTTTGCAACAATCTGTTGTTTTGACAAGATACCAGCCACGGGGGGCCTCCTTTATTTTTATCAGAGCCTTGAGTGGTGGGATATGCAGGCTTCACCATAGACACCCCGGGAGGATGCACGATACAGGAAAAATGGGGGGGTTGCCAGATAGCAATGTCCCCCCACCGGAGCCACTGCGGGCTACGCCCTTGTGCCACCGGCTCCCCCTCAAGGGGGGAGCTATTCGTGCTGATGTTATTGCTCCCCCCTTGAGGGGGAGCCAAAGGAGGCGAAGCCTGCTTTGGTGGGGGGTATAAAGCCGATGCCTCCTCAGTACTGCCAGATCGCCCTCAAATAGTAGAAACCACCGTTGAAACCATACGGTGAGGTCTCGGCATATTCCTGCCCTGATACGTACGGTGACGCGTTGTTACTTTGGTCGGTGGGATGGGTATCAAACACATTATCGGCACCCAGTATAAAGGTCAGGTTGTCGTTCCATGTGTAAGAGGCCTCAATATCTATCAGTGCTCTGGAACCGGCATCCAAACGTGCGCCTCCGCTATCCGTAGAAAACTCGGTGAATTTGCCGTAAAAACGCAGTCTGGTCGTGAAGTCCCAGGGGCCGTTGCGGTGACTGGCCGTGCCGGTAAAGCGAATTCTGGGCAGATTTCTTTCCAGTTGGATCACCCGCTTGTCATCGATGGCATACTGTATCTCTCCAGCGTCGGTCAGGATTGGGTCTCCATTGATGTCCACGAATGGGTCACGACTATCCACTTCGGTCTTCGTCCAGTTGGCGGCAAAATTGAAAATGGTGTTACCGCCAAACATCTCCATCGGATAGGTGGCGACTATATCAATGCCCTGGGTAACAGTATCAAAGTCATTGGTGTAGAAACGAACACTTGTTAGGGCGTCCGCACCAGCGACCCCCTGATCTTTCAGAGTCTGCGTTTGCGCCGGAGTTAAATCCTGAGCGCCACTACGGGCAATACGGTCTTTGACCTTGATATGAAAGTAATCAAAAGTGACATCCAAATCCCCCATGTTGAACACCATGCCCCCGGTGAAGTTCGTCGATTCCTCCGGCGTCAGGGCTTTACCACCCAGCAGTAGCGATGCCGGGTGTGTAGGCGGCAGGGTCGCCTCATCCGCCAGTACACCGGCGGTGAACGCCGTTGTGATATTCAGGATATTGGCCTGCCCCGGCGTCGGTGCCCGAAAACCGGTGCTGACCGCACCGCGCACGGCAAAGGTATCCGCAGCCTGCCAGCGACCGCTGAATTTGAAGTCCGCGGTATTGCCGACATCCTCGTGATCCTCATAGCGTCCCGCTGCCCCGAAGGTAATCCCTGGTACTACCTCGGCCTCCACATCAATATAACCGGCGTAACTGTTACGCGACCATGTGCCTGCCAGCCGCGGGCCAAAGCCGGTGAAGCCGTTGGAGCCAACGCCGAAGCCCTGCTCCGACAGTCCGCCAGACTCCAGGTCCTGATACCAGGAATTCCTCCCGCCCTGAGTCACCTTGAATTTCTCCTGTCGGTGTTCCCCACCGAAGGCAACATTCACCGGCGAGGCAAACCCCAGCTCCAGCGAGCGGGACAGATCAAGGTTAATGCTG
Source organism: Gammaproteobacteria bacterium (assembly GCA_051008185.1). Lineage (GTDB taxonomy): Bacteria > Pseudomonadota > Gammaproteobacteria > Eutrophobiales > Eutrophobiaceae > CAXMWX01. The sequence continues at coordinate 157 of JBPCXW010000044.1, read as the reverse complement.
TAATCGGTCTGCGTATAAGCACCGGGATTATAGTCGGTCGGGATGTTTGCTACCGTTATACCTTCTTCGGTCAGGGCCAACAGTTGCGGATTGAGCGTATGCCGCATGAAATAATCGACACTGTGACGCCCATACACCCCGCTGACATCCACATACC
>JBPCXW010000043.1:0-11417 GCA_051008185.1 Gammaproteobacteria bacterium | reverse complement strand
ATTCGCCCGCGCCGTCCCAGCGGGCCTGAAACGGGCGGCAAGGGTGTCATCGCCATCGCGTCTGCCACGGGCATCGCGGGTGCCGCGCACATTATCCACCCAGCCGCCCTTGTTGTCGGCGTAGGCGACGATACGCATCGTCAGCCGCTCCGAGACCGGTATATTGACCATGGTTTCTATATTGTGGCTCAGATCGCCGCCCTTGATAGTGGCGCCGCCGAATTTCACCTTGCCGTAGGTCCCTGACGGGTCTGGTTTGTTGGTGATCAGGCGTACGGTACCGGCTTGGGAGCTGGCACCGAACAAGGTGCCCTGCGGGCCGGACAGGACTTCTATACGGGCCAGATCGGCGGCATAGACATCCAGATTTCTGCCGGGTTGTGCCAGCGGTTGGTCATCCAGATAAAAGGCGACATTGGGGGCGAGACCGGCGACACCGGAGACGCTGAGGTTGGGTGTGGTGGAGGCGAGGCCGCGTATGTAGATGGTGTTTTGTCCCGGGCCACCGTTACCACCGGCGGTGACGCTGGGTAGTTGTAGCAGGTAGTCGTTCAGGGTGGTGATGCCGAGTTGTTCCAGGGTCTCTTCGTCCAGTGCTTGTACGGTGACGGGGATATCCTGCGTGCTTTGTGTGCGCCGGGTTGCGGTGACCAGCATTTCATCTATTTGGGCATAAGCGGCAGGGGCACTGCCGGTCGCAAGTGCGGCCAGGACGGCGGCGTTAAGCTTGTTTTTCTTGAGCATGGTGTATGGTGGTTTGGTGCATGCGTTTTTCGCATTATAGACGATAATTTTGGGGAGGTGAAATTTTTTTTGGGGGCGGCGGTGACGCTGTTCCCCCCACCAAAGCAGGCTTCGCCTCCTGTGGCTCCCCCTCAAGGGGGGAGCTATTCGTGCCAGCGTTACTGCTCCCCCCTTGAGGGGGAGCCGGTGGCACGAGGGCGTAAGCCCGTAGTGGCTCCGGTGGGGGGACCTTGCCTCGGCACAGCCCGGTAAATCCTGCTATGATGGGCGGCATAATGACCCCGAATAATACCAATAATGACATGTTGCAGCAGATCTTCGCGATGCAAACCGAGTTGAACGATTATGTCTTCAAAAAAAACAAGCTGACCGGACCCGATGGCAAACCGCTAACCATGCAGGCGATATTCAGTGCGGTCAATGACGGTGAGTTGCAAGTCAATGCCCTGCCTAACATCTGGCTCAGCAATTACAACAAGGCAATGTATGAAGAAGTGCTGGAACTGCAGGAAGAATTACCCTGGAAGTGGTGGAGCAAGGATGACATTGATATACAAAACATCCGCGTAGAACTGATTGATATATTGCATTTTCTGGTATCAGCGATGATCAGTGCCGGGCTTACGCCGGATAAAGTCTGTGATATTTATCGTCAAAAACACGCAGTGAATGTCAATCGGCAGGATACCGGCTACAGCAAGGCGAGCAAGACCGAAGACGATAACAAGCAAATCGGTTGATCGGTTTCTGATGACTAGCGGCATCATTCAATCCCCGGCAATAGCCCCCCCTATCTCCCGCGCACGGGCCGGGGTGGTGGTTTTATTCTTGTTGTGCGGCGTTGTCTGCAATGCCGTCAGGGCCGAGCTTGAAGTCGCCGAGATCAGTATCATTACCGCCGACGGGACGATCAACTACCAGACCGAACTGGCCAATGACACCTACAGCCGCACCCAGGGGTTGATGCATCGGCAGAGTATGCCGGCAAACCGCGCAATGTTGCTGCACTTCGGCAGGCCGCAGCATGTCAGTATCTGGATGAAAAACACGCTGATCCCGCTGGATATTCTGTATATTGACAAGGCCGGGATTATCGTCAGGATCGTTGAATACGCCACACCGCTGAGCCTGAAGAGTATGCCGTCCGGGAAAAAAGTCGTTGCGGTGCTGGAACTGAATGCCGGGCAGGTCGCCGCGCACCGGATCAAGACCGGCGATAAAGTCATCAATTTTTAGGGTTACAAGAGAGTCGTTATGTTGGTATGTCTGCTTATCGTTCTGTTGCTGCTGATCGCTATCCCGCCGCTGGGACTGTTTATCAGTTATCTGTATTGCATCCGTATGCCGGGGAGTTCCTTTACGGGCGCGCAGCCCGCGCTGACCGAGGCGGAGGCCGAGATACAAGAGCATGCCAGACAGCATGTGTATATGCTGGCCGAGCAGATCGGTGAGCGGCATAGCGAGAAGCCGCAGCAACTGCAACAGGCGGCGGAGTATATTCATGCCGAGTTGAGTGCCCTCGGTTATGCCGTGACGGAGCAGATGTTTGACGACGGGCGGTTTCGGAATATCGTTTGCGAGTTGCCGGGCAAGACCCGGCCTGAGGAGATCGTCGTGGTCGGGGCGCATTATGACACCGTCTGGCTAACGCCGGGTGCCGATGACAATGCCTCCGGCATCACCGGTGTGCTGGAACTGGCGCGTTTGCTGAAGGATGAACAGCCGGACAGAACCTTGCGCTTTATCGCGTTCGTCAATGAAGAATCGCCTTTTTATGGCACTGACAGTATGGGCAGTATGGTCAGTGCCAAGGCTTCCCGTCGCGCCGGGGAGAATATCGTGGTGATGTTTTCTCTGGAGATGATCGGTTATTTTTTGACTGAGCCCGGCTCGCAACATTACCCGCGTGTCGTCCGGCAGTTTTATCCTGACACGGCTGACTTCATCGCCTTTGTTGGCAACTTGCGATCCGGTTCGCAAATACGGCGGGCGGTAAAGTATTTTCGGCAGGAGGCTACTATCGGCTCGGCAGGGTTGATAGCGGTGGAAAAAGTGGTGCCGGATATTCGCCGATCTGATCATGCTGCTTACTGGCGCAATGGTTATCCCGCTATGATGGTTACGGATACATCCAATTACAGGAACCCGAACTATCACACGGAGACTGACACCGGGGATACGCTGGATTATGAGCGTATGACTCGTGTCATCAACGGCATGGCCGCCGTGTTGCGGCGACTTGCCGGTGTGTCGGGCTGATTGCATCGCGTTCGTCTTGGCACAAGTGTGCAGCTTATGAAGATCGTTATCGCGACTGATTCGTTCAAGGAAAATCTGAGTTCCCTGCAAGCAGGGCAGGCGATACAGGCCGGTATCCGGCGGGTCTTGCCGAAGGCGAGGTGTGTGATCGTGCCGATGGCCGATGGTGGGGAGGGCACGGTGCAGTCCATCATTGATGCCGCTGGTGGAAAATTGATCCGCCTGAAAGTGAGCGGCCCGCTGGCTGGCAAGGTCACGGCCCGCTATGGTTTTGTTAGCACGACAAAGACGGCGATCATAGAAATGGCCGAGGCCTCCGGGCTGGCCCTGATACGAAAAAAAGATCCGCTACGTGCCAGTAGCTACGGCACCGGCGAGTTGATGCGGGATGCGCTGCGGCGTGGTGCCCGGCGTATTATTCTGGGGCTGGGCGGCTCGGCGACCAATGATGGCGGTATCGGTATGGCGCAGGCCCTCGGTGTCAGGTTCCGGGATGCCGACGGGCGGTTGTTGCGGCAGAAAGGTTGTGGTCGTCTGCTAACGGCGATTGACAGTATTGATATGTCGGAAGTGCATCCGCAACTGGCAAAGACCCGCGTTACGGTGGCCTGTGATGTGGATAATCCCCTCTACGGCAAGCGCGGTGCGGCGTATGTGTTCGGCCCGCAAAAAGGCGCGACTGCGGCGATGGTGAAACAACTGGATCAGGGCCTGCGTAATCTGGCCCGGGTTATCAAGCGGGATTTGGGCCTTGATGTCGCCACTGTTGCCGGGGCCGGGGCGGCGGGTGGATTGGGCGCCGGGCTGCTGGCCTTTGCCGATGCCACGCTGGAGAGCGGGGTGGATATCGTGATGCGGGCGACGCAACTGAAAAAACATATTCGCAATGCCGATCTGATCATCACAGGCGAGGGCCGCATTGATTCGCAGACGGCGCACGGCAAAACCCCGGCGGGTGTCGCCCGTCTTGCCGCGGAGTTTGATGTTCCGGTGATCGCCATCGGCGGCAGTCTTGCCGATGATGCCGGTCTGGTGTTTGCACACGGTATCGGCGGCATAGAGGCGGCGGTGGCGCGTGATATGAGCCTGCAACAGGCCCTGGCCGATGCCGCGCAGAATATCAGCAACGCCGCAGAGCGGGTGATGCGCTTGCTTGTGATAGGCAAACAGTTGCGCTGAGAATGCCCGTGGAATTATCTGAATTCGCCAAACGTTTTCACGCTGATGCGGCCATCGTGCAGTTGATGGATGATCTGGGCGATGCGCTGACCAACAACCCGGTGCAGGCGATGCTGGGCGGCGGCAACCCGGATTGTATCCCGCAGGTGCAAGCGACTTTTCAGGGCTGTATGCAGCGCCTTGCCGCCGATGCGCCGCGCTTTGCCACTGTGATAGGGGATTACGGCCCACCGCAGGGTGATCCGGCCTTTATCAGCGCATTGGCCGAGATGTTGTCCGAACAGTATGGTTGGGACATCGGGCCTGACAACATTGCGTTGACTGCCGGTAGTCAGTCGGCGTTTTTTATTCTGTTCAACATACTCGGTGGCGGGTTCTCCGGCGGCAGGCACAAGCGGATACTGTTGCCGATAGTGCCGGAATACATCGGCTACGGTGATGTGGGTTTGAGTGATGATTTATTTGTTGCCCGCCAACCGCGCATAGAGAAGTATCCGGATCAGATGTTCAAATACCACCCGGATTTTGACCAGTTGAAAATAAGTGATGATATAGGTGCAATATGTGTATCGCGTCCGACCAACCCTACCGGTAATGTGCTAACCAACGAAGAAGTCGCCGGACTGGATGAACTGGCCAAACAACACGACATCCCGTTGATCATTGATAATGCCTACGGCATCCCTTTCCCGAATATCATCTTCCGTGACATCAAGATGATCTGGAATGAAAACATCATCCTGTCCATGAGTTTATCCAAGCTGGGCCTGCCGGGCGCGCGCACCGGGATTGTGATAGCCCGCCCTGATCTGATCAGCGTCATCAAAGGCATCAACGGCGTGATCAATCTTTCTCTGGGCAATCTCGGCCCGGCACTGGTGCTGGATCTGATCCGCAACGACGAGTTGAGTCAGGTGTGTGACACCATTCGCTCCTGGTATTTGAGCAAGGCACAACGCACCGTCGCGTTGCTACACGATAAACTGGCCGGTCTGGATTACTATATCCACCAACTTGAAGGGGCACTCTTCATCTGGCTATGGTTCCCGGAACTACCGATCAGCAGCCGGGAACTATACCAACGCCTGAAACAACGCGGCATGCTGATACTGGCCGGCGAACCTTTCTTCCCCGGCCTGCAAACCGACTGGCCACACAGCCGCCAATGTATCCGGTTGAGCTATCCTCGCCCGGATGCCGAGATAGAAGCCGGCATAGACATCCTCGCCGATGAGTTGCGCAAACTGTCATCCTGAACAACTAGCGGAGAATATATTGATGAATGATGAATTATGGCGTCTGGGTGCTTGTGAAGTTGCTACAGGTATTCGTAACGGTGATTTCAAAAGCCGTGAAGTAGTTGAGGATTGTCTCAATCGGGTTAATGAGATCAACCCGGACATTAATGCACTAACGGAAATAGCCACAGATCGGGCGTTAGATGCTGCCGAATCAGCTGACAAGACACTCAGGGAGGGGAAACCTCCCGGTATCTTGCACGGCGTTCCGGTTACCATAAAAGGCAATGTGGATTTAGCCGGCTCTGTAACCGTCAATGGTTGTGCCGCCCTGCAGGAAAATGTAGCACAGGAAAATTCCCCCGTGGTGCAGAACTTGCTGGATGCAGGGGCGATAGTAATTGGCCGGACGAATACTCCGGAGTTTTGTGTTCGTTGGGAAACCAACAACGATCTATATGGTGCTACCAAAAACCCCTGGAATTTGTCGCTAACACCCGGGGGCTCAAGCGGCGGTGCCGCCGCATCTGTGGCTGTCGGAATCACACCGTTGGCACATGGCACTGACCTCGGGGGGTCACTCCGTCATCCTGCGCAAGCGTGTGGAGTGGCATCAATTCGCCCAACCCTGGGGAGGGTGCCTGACTATGTACCAAGCGAGCAGGAAGCGGCGATGGGGTCACAACTGATGAATACCGATGGCCCGATAGCGCGATCTGTTGCTGATGTCCGTTTGGGACTTCAGGCAATGTCCAAACGGGACTGGCGCGACCCCTGGTGGGTGCCGACGCCGTTGATTGAGCCTGAGCCAGGCGATTTACCCATCGCGGTTATCACGGACCCGCTTGGACAAGGCGTTGATGATCAGGTGGCAGGCGGTGTTATCAATGCCTCGGAGATATTGGCGAGCACCGGTTATCAAACCGAACAGGCGGAGCCGACCACCCTGGCGGACGCAATTAAGGTTTGGGAAAATGTCCTGATCTGGGAAGTTTTCGCAGTACTGGAACCCGCTGTGAAAGATTTTTGTGGGCCATCGTTACTAAAAGCGTTTGACCATTACCGAATCGGATTTAATGACGTCGTAGCAGAAAATTATCCGTTGGCCTTTGCTGAACGTCGCCGGGTGCTACGTGACTGGATGGGCTTCTTCCGGCGCTATTCTGTCATTGTTGCTCCGGTTAGCACTAATCCCCCTCAAGTAACGGATTTTGATATCGCTACTCCGGAGAGTACTGCGAACAGTATTCAATCAATGCGTATGCTGGTTGCAGTGAATGCACTCGGATTGCCGTCTGTGGTAGTACCTGTCGGTGTAAAAGATGGGCTGCCACAAGCCGTACAAGTTATTGGCGCACCCTTTCAGGAATTGCGTTGTTTGCAAGTAGCGGAGACTATTGAAAAACAGGTAACACAGCGAACGCCTGTTAATTTGAACGGGGTCTGATTGATGCCCGTCTTGAATAAGCCTACCCGTCCCGCTACCATACACATCATTCCGAACAGGAGAGATGGCCGAGCGGTCGAAGGCGCACGCCTGGAAAGTGTGTATACGGTTCATCCCGTATCGAGGGTTCGAATCCCTCTCTCTCCGCCATTATCCGCCCCGCCGGTATGTGGCGGATCATTAACATTTGAGACAAAAATGGCAATGGCCCCCCACCAAAGCAGGCTTCGCCTCCTTTGGCTCCCCCTCAAGGGGGGAGCAATGGCAATGGTGTAGCTTGTGGTGGCTCAGGTGGGGGGACTTTGCTATAATCAGCAACCCGTAATCAGTTTGCTACACTAACAAAATAATAACAGGTGTGACCATGTCTGAATCCAGATTATATCCCGTCCCGGAGTCCGTTGCGGCTTCGGCGCATATTAGTAGTGAGCAATACCAGCAGATGTATCAGCGTTCGCTCAATGATGCGGATGCTTTCTGGGCTGAGCAGGCTGAAAAGTTTGTCAGTTGGACGCGGCAATGGGATACGGTGCAGGATTGGGATTACGATGCCGTCAGTATCAAGTGGTTTAGCGGGGCCAAACTTAATGTTTCCCATAACTGTCTGGATAGACATCTGGATACGCGGGGGGATCAAACCGCGATCATCTGGGAGGGGGATGATCCCGCATCCGATAAAAAAATTACTTATCGGCAACTGCATGCGGAGGTGTGCAAGTTTGCCAATGTCCTGAAATCCCGCGGGGTGAAAAAAGGCGACTGCGTTTCCATCTATATGCCGATGATACCGGAGGCCGCGGTGGCTATGCTGGCCTGTACCCGTATCGGCGCGGTGCATTCGGTGGTGTTCGGTGGTTTCTCTCCGGAGGCGTTGAAAGATCGTATTCTGGACTCGGATTGCCGTGTCGTCATCACGGCTGACGAGAGTGTCCGCGGTAACAGAAACACACCGCTTAAGGCGAATGTTGATACCGCCTTGCAACAGTGCCCCGATGTTCATAGTGTGATTGTGGTGCAACGTAGCGGCGGTGCGATTGATTGGCATAAGCAGCGCGATGTCTGGTATCACGAAGTGATGAAAGAGGCGGACGCAGATTGCCCGCCGGAGGAGATGGACGCTGAAGATCCGCTGTTCATCCTTTACACATCGGGTTCAACCGGCAAACCCAAAGGTGTATTGCACAGCACCGGCGGTTATCTGTTGTATGCTGCGATGACTCACAAGTATGTGTTTGATTACAGGGATTCAGATGTTTACTGGTGTACGGCCGATGTGGGCTGGGTCACCGGTCATTCCTATATTGTCTATGGCCCCTTGTGCAACGGCGCGGTGACACTGATGTTTGAGGGGGTGCCCACTTATCCCGATGCCGGTCGTTTCTGGCAAGTGGTGGATAAACATCAGGTGAGTCTGTTTTATACCGCGCCTACGGCGATCCGGGCCTTGATGGCACAGGGCGATGAGTTTGTGAAAAAACATCAGCGTAGTAGCCTGCGCCTGCTTGGTTCGGTCGGAGAGCCGATCAATCCCGAGGCCTGGGAATGGTATTACCAGATAGTCGGCGACGGGCGTTGTCCGATAGTGGATACCTGGTGGCAGACCGAGACCGGCGGCATCCTGATCACCCCGTTGCCCGGTGCCATCGCCCTGAAGCCCGGCTCCGCCAGCCTGCCTTTTTTCGGTGTGGAACCCTGTCTGGTGGATGACAAGGGCAATGAACTCAGCGGCGCGGCCTCTGGCGCGCTGTGCATCAAACGTTCCTGGCCCGGCCAGATGCGCACGGTGTATGGTGATCACCAGCGTTTCATTGATACCTATTTCCGTACCTTCAAGGGGATGTATTTTACCGGCGATGGTGCCCGGCGTGATGCCGATGGTTACTACTGGATTACCGGCCGGGTAGATGATGTGATCAATGTGTCCGGTCACCGGATGGGTACGGCCGAGGTTGAGAGCGCGCTGGTGTTGCACGATGCCGTTGCCGAGGCCGCCGTCGTCGGATATCCGCATGATATCAAGGGGCAGGGTATTTACGCCTATGTAACCCTGATGGCGGAGATGCAGGCCACCCCGGCCTTGCGTAAGGAACTGATCGGCCATGTACGCAAGGAGATCGGCCCCATCGCCAGCCCGGATATTATTCAATGGGCACCGAGCCTGCCGAAGACTCGTTCCGGAAAGATCATGCGGCGTATCTTGCGCAAGGTGGCGGCCAACGAACTGGACAATCTTGGTGATACCAGCACCCTGGCCGACCCCTCGGTGGTGGATGATTTGATCGCCAACCGGGGTGACAAACAGGATTGATCTTGCATGCCCGCTCCTGCCGGAGAAGCCTCGCCCGCATTCAACAACTTGCTGCAACAGGCAGACAGGATCAACACTTTCTTTACGCGGTTTGCCGATCTGTCCGCGCAATGGGAGGGTGATAAAACCGCCGCCGCATTGCAGCTGCACCCCGATGAACTGTTCAGGCAAGTCCTGCAACAGTGGCAGCAGCCGGATATGAGTAGCCCGGTTGCCGTCGGTGACACGGCTTGTTTCAATCCGTTTTGGGACTGTTGGCAGGAGTTTGTCCGGCTGGCAGGCCCCGCCGCTTTGGACCGGCAGTTTGCCGAGCGGTTGACGGCAATACTCAAGCAACCGTCACTCGCGGCCCGGACGAACGCGGAGTTGACCGAACTCCTGCGTTTATGGCATACCTGTCTGGCCGCCTGCGGCCGTTACTGGCAGGGTCTGGCCGAGGTCAATACGGTTGCTACGGACAAAGCCGGGCGGGAGTTGCAACAACGGTGTGAATCAGGGCGACAGCCCGACAGTCTCAGGGCGATGTATGACATCTGGACGGGGGCGCAGGAAGCAGCCTACATGGAAGCCGTTTTCAGTAGCCGCTACGCGCAACACTTTGCAGATATGGTGAATAGCCTGATGCAGTTCCGCAAACAGTTCAATCAACTCACGCAACACAGCGCGTCACTGTTACAGCCGGATGCCGACCAGGATGACTGATCCGTTCAATCTGGATGCCGGGCAGACCCGCGCCGAGCTGGCAGAGCTGAACCGCCGGATTGCCCTCGGGATTCAGACTCTGGCCGAAACAGATGTTACGGAAACCGGTGTGTCCGAGCGGGAGATGGTGCTGGCGCAGGACAAGGTCTGTCTGTACCGCTATCAATCGGCGGCGGGGATCACCAACACGACCCCGGTGCTAATCGTCTATGCGTTGGTCAATCGTCCCTATATGGTGGATCTGGAACAGGGCCGCTCGCTGATCCAGACACTGTCGGGGCAAGGGTTGGATATTTATATGCTGGATTGGGGTTATCCGGGGCCGTCCGATCAGGCCACCGGTTTGTATGATTATATTGCCGCTTATATTGACACGGCGGTAGATTTTATTCGCGAGCAACATGGCATTGACAAGATCAACCTGCTCGGGATCTGTCAGGGCGGCACCCTGAGTTTGTGTTACAGCAGTTTATACCAGCACAAGATTGCCAATCTTGTCACTACGGTTACCCCGGTTGATTTCCAGACGGAGCAGGATTTACTGAGCCATCTGGTACAAAAAGTGGATATTGATCTCTGCATTGAAGCCCTGGGCAATGTCCCCGGTGCATTTCTCAACTGGATCTTTCTGATGCTAAAACCGTATAGCCTGCTGGGGCGCAAATATCTGGAGATGCTGGATGAGGTTGAGGATGTAAAAAAGACTCGCAGTTTCATGCGCATGGAAAAATGGATCTTTGACAGCCCCGATCAAGCGGGGACGGCGTATCGCGAATTCATCCGTTACTTCTATCAGCAAAACCGTTTGGTGAAAGGTGAGTTGCAATTGGGTGGAAAAGACATTGACCTGCGATCCCTGACCTTGCCAATCCTGAATATCTACGCCAAACGAGATCACCTTGTTCCCCCGGCGGCGTCCCGGGCTCTGAGTGCTTGTATCGGCAGTAGCGATTACACGGAAGTGGAACTGGATTGCGGCCATATCGGTTTGTATGTCAGCCGCAGCAGTCAAGACAAACTGGCCCCGCTAATCAGCCGCTGGCTGGGGGTGAAGCGGGGATGACGAATCTATAGCCCTGCCCACTAGCAACGGCAATGTCAAAGCAGGCTACCGCCTGCTTTGTCTCTTCACTCCACGCGCCCGTGCCTCCGTCCACCAGCAACAACAATGTCAAAGCAGGCTACCGCCTGCTTTGTCTCTTCACTTCACGCGCCCTTGCCTCCGCCCACCAGCACGGATAGCTCCCCCCTTGAGGGGGAGCCGGTGGCACAAGGGCGTAGCCCGTAGTGGCTCCGGTGGGGGGACGGGGGGTTGAGGTCACCGAACCAAGTCCCCCCACCAAAGCAGGCTTCGCCTCCTTTGGCTCCCCCTCAAGGGGGGAGCAATAACAACGTCTGCTTTGGTTCTTTACTTACTCACTACCAACAATGTCAAAGCAGGCTACCGCCTGCTTTGTCTCTTTACTTCACGCGCCCTTGCCTCCGCCCACCAGCACGGATAGCTCCCCCCTTGAGGGGGAGCCGGTGGCACAAGGGCGTA
>JBPCXW010000042.1:0-14047 GCA_051008185.1 Gammaproteobacteria bacterium | reverse complement strand
TCCTTGCGGTGCCCATAACCGTTGACCATCCACCATGAATTCATTTTGCTTGGCTTCGCCGCCGAACATCGCGTGGTTATCAAGGATCAGGCTCTTGCCTCTAGGCCGCTCCTCGTGATAACGGAATGCCGCCGACAACCCGGAGAAACCGCCGCCGACAATGACGACATCATAAGTCTCACCACTGTCAATGGCGGATTTGAACATTCCTTCAAAAGTCTTGTTACGGATCTCGTGACCCGCATTCATCACATCATGTGTGTTGCCATTGGCATCTTTGTAATCACCGATGCCACCCGGCCCGGTCCAGTCCGGCCCCAGCCCGGTCAGGGGAAGCGGCATGGTCTGGGCATTGGCGGTCTGCATCAGAGCGGGAGCCTTGCCATAAAGCAAACCGGCACCGGTACCCAACAATGTGCCACCGATAAAATCCCGCCGGGTGATCTCCTTGTCAAACCCCAACAAGTTGTCTTCCCGATTATTCTTTTTTTGCTCAGTCTTTTTTTGTTTGGCCATGGTATTCCCCCGAAGCTGTTTATGAACGATACCGTATAATCGGGAAGTATAACCCACCCCGCCACCGATTTTGAAATGAATCCCTGCCCTTGCTGAAACGGCTTGACCGCCCCCCCGTACCGGGGTCTAATACGCTATGGTCTTTTTCTCCAACAAAAACCGCCCATTCCATTACGGCCCCTATCCACTGGAACGCCTGCCACGCGATGACCAGGCCGCAACGGCCGAGCAGCAGGCCGCACCCGCCGCCCGGCCCGACAACCCTGCCGACACCCGCTCCGGTTACGCCGCTGCGGTGGAAAAATATCACGCCATTTTCAGGCAATTCTGCGATGGTGAAATCGCACCGCAACAAGCACCGGTGCCGGATGACTTGCAAAGGCGCAGCATAGACATCAAGGGCGCGGGCTATTTTCTGGATGCCGCACAGATCGGCATTTGCGAATTATCCGCTTCGTGCTGGTATCAAGGTGCCGAACGCGCATCGCATACTCACGGCATAGTGATCATGGAGGAATACGGCCGCCTGCCCGAAAGCGACAATCTGGCCCACACCTGGCTCAAGGATGCCATTCACATCACCGCACAGATGCGGGCATTTGAAATAGCGGTAGGCATCGCCAACCACATCCGCAGCATGGGTTTCAACGCCACTGCACATGACGATAGCAATCACACCATTGATATTGATCGCCTGACCGTGCTTGCCGGTCTGGGGCTACGGGATCAGGGCCGGGTCGTCAATCCCTGGCTGGGCAAGCGATTCTCCGTTGCCGTCGTCACCACCGATTACGCGCTGGCGACCGACCAACCGCTGGCCGCTAAAGCGAAGCACGCAAAAGGCCTGGCCTATTGGCTGGGCGTAGGCGGTGCTACTTCAGGTCTGGAACGTCTGCGCTGCGCCGGACGCCGCTCCGATCTGGGCAAATACCCGATGGAGCAACCGAAACGATGCGACCGCCCGACCACCCTGATTCTGGATGACGAGGTGCCACGGGTGCCGAAGCGGGCGGGTTTTTTTGAACGTGCAATACATGGCGATCTGGACAGCAAGGCACAAAAGGAACGGCAACGGTTTGCTTTCAAGCATCCCTTTGCCGCCGGTATGGTGAAGCAGATCAGTAGTATGGTGCCGCATCAGGACGGCCCGGTAGCGGCGCGTAGCACGGAACTGTCTGACGCGGCGGCGAACAGCAAGGCGATCAAATCTTTGTCATACACTCTGGGCGTAGAGATCACCGGCATCTGCGAGATCCCCGACTACGCCTGGTATTCACACGAGGTAGATGGTTCGGTCATCAACCCATCCCACAAATACGCCGTGGTGTGCCTGATTGATCAGGGCTACGACACGATGGAGGGGGCATCGGGTGATGATTTTATTTCCGGTGCCCAGTCCATGCGCGCCTATATGCGCGGCGCCCTGATCGCCGGCATCATGGCCGAGCACATACGCAGTCTGGGTTATCCGGCCCGCTCGCAGACCAATGCCGATTCCCAACTGCTGCATATCCCGCTGGTGTTATGGGCCGGGCTGGGGGAATTGAGCCGCATCGGTGAACTGGTACTCAACCCCTTCATCGGGCCGCGCTTCAAGACCGTAGTGCTGACCACCGATCTGCCGTTGCTTCCCGATCAACCGATTGATTTCGGTTTGCAGTATTTTTGTTCCCATTGTCAAAAGTGTGCCAGAGAGTGTCCCTGCGACGCCATCCCATTCGGCGACAAGGTCATGTTCAACGGCTACGAGATCTGGAAACCGGATGTGGAACGCTGCGCCCGTTACCGCGTGACCAATCAGCGCGGCCTGGCCTGCGGCCGTTGTATGAAGACCTGTCCGCTAAACAAGGTCATCAATTGGGACGGCCCGCTTGCCACACAAATCGCAAGCTGGTGCGGGGTCAATGCTCGCTGGTTGAAACCCTTGCTGGTACCCATCGCCGTCAAACTGGATGACTGGTTGGGCCACGGCGTACGCAACCCGATGAAAAAATGGTGGCTGGATCTGGAGATCGTAGATGGTGTGTGCGTGCATCCCACCAAAGGCGTGAGCCAGCGCGACCTGAATGTCAATCGCAAGGTGGATGTAAAAAAACACAAGGTCGCCTACTACCACGCCGACATGATGCCGCCGCCGAACAGCGCCGGCATCGCCATGACAGTCAATAGAAAAGACGGTCTGGCCGCCGCCGTCAAACTGGAAACAGTCACTCAGGCCCTGGCACGCAAGGCGGCAGGCGGCCCCGCCCCGGCACATTATGTCCCCACCCCGCCTATGGACAGGGAGTGATCTGTGGGTATTTTGCCACAACCCCTCTTCCTGAAAGTTTAGTAAAAACAGATGGTTATAAAGACATTGATACCAAACATCAGATACTGTGATAAATTAGTCATACAAGCACTTTTTCTATAAAATGCCCGGCATTGTGATTGCCAACCAACTTCTTTAATGGAGATTCAAAAATGAGATTTGATAACTTTCTTGCTGTCAAAAGCATCATTCTACTAACCGGGATTGCCACACTCTCCGGTCTTGCAAACGCAGCTGTTCTGGAAGAAATTACAGTAACGGCGCAGAAACGCGAACAAAACATTCAGGATGTGGGTATTTCCATAACGGCATTTTCCGGTGAGCAACTGAGCGCACTGGGTTACAACTCTTCTACTGATGTTACTCAACAGATACCGGGTATGTCGTTTCAATCATTCACGCCGGCATTTGCCGCATTAAATCTCCGCGGGATTTCTCAAAATAATTTTCAGGATAATCTTGAAGCACCCGTTGCTGTTTATGTTGATGATGCCTATATCGCCAGCATGAATGCGATCAGGGGACAGTTGTTTGATATGGAGCGCGTGGAAGTGTTGCGTGGCCCGCAGGGAACACTGTTCGGGCGCAATGCCACAGGCGGGCTTGTGCACTATATCACCAAGGGAGCGGACGACGATGAGTTGAATGGCTATATTGAAGGTTCTTTAGGTACTTTTAACAGACAATCAATTGAAGGTGCCGCAGGTGGTGGGCTTGGCAATACACTGAGAGTACGTTTCGCCGGTCGCTATGAAAAAGCGGACGGTTATGTGAAAAATCAGGTTGGTGTTAGAGATCAGCATGGGGCCGATGGTTATGCATTACGGGGCAATATCCAGTGGGATATTTCAGATGCGTTTGTTGCTGATCTGACCGTTGCCTATTCAGATGACAATGATGTTCCATCCGGTTCTTATATAGTCAACGGTGCAACAGCAGTGCCACCACCCGACGGGTTTGGGCTTGGCATACCAGTCCCACCTGCAGCACCCGCACATGAGGATTTCTCCGATGGAGGTTCCTATAGCCGTGATTCTATCAACACAACCCTGAAACTTAGCTGGGATGTGAGTGACAATATGGAATTCGTATCCATCACAAACATACTGAACATGGACAAGTTTTATACTGAAGATGCGGACAGCACAAAGACGGCGGACACTGGTGCCTTTTTCGCTTTTACAACTGTGGCTGATCATGAACAGTGGTCACAGGAAATACGTCTTTCCGGCGAGACGGATAGAACACGCTGGCAGGTAGGGGCGTATTATCTGGATATAAAGGATGAACTCATTTCTACAATTGAAGGAAACATATTGCAGGTAACCGGGACGGATGAATTAATTGACGGTTTCATCGATCTGGAATCGACAAACTGGTCTGTCTTCGGTCAAATGGAATATGACCTGACAGACCAGTTAACCTTGATTGGTGGTCTGCGCTGGTCTGAAGATGATAAAGATCTGGATGTAATTAACATCGCAGTTACAGGCAATGAGATGATGAACTGTGATGACCCTACTATGGCTTTTGGTTGTCCTCATTCTGGTTCGCCGATTGATGGCATGCCTTATACCCAGTTTGAGGTCAATAACGATAACTTTTATGCCAATGTCAACCCACCGGGGATGCCTATTATGTATGACACACTGGCAGCACCCGGGATAGACAAGATTGATTACGGTGATTGGGCGGCACGAGTACAGCTTGATTATCGTCCTGACGATGATTCACTTTATTTTGTTTCATGGAACCGCGGTATCAAAGGCGGTAACTGGTCACCCAACTTTATGGTTCTTCTGGAAGACTTCAAGCATAATGAAGAAGTTCTCAATGCATTTGAGGTAGGGACAAAATTAACCTTTGCCGGCGATACTCGCCTGAATGCAACCTTCTTCTATTATGACTACAATGATTATCAACAGTTTTCATTATTGAATGCGCAACCTCAGGTAGTGAATAGAGATGCAACAAACTACGGCGGTGAAATTGAGTTGTATATGAGCCCTGCCAGTGGATGGGATGTTATTCTGGGTGCTTCATTTATTGAATCTGAAGTTGATGGTGCACCAACACCTTTCGGTGAGGATGTCACCGATCTGAAATTACCAAATGCACCGGATTTCAGTCTTAATGGACTGGTGCGCTATGCCTGGCCGGTTTACGGTGGCGAACTGGCATTTCAGGTTGATGGTAATTACAACAGTGAACAATTTCTTGAAGGCACGAATAATGAAACATCCAGAGAAAGTTCTTACTTCGTCGGCAATCTCAGTCTTGCCTATACCTCCGCTGATGAGAAATGGAGAATTACCGGTTGGGTGAAAAATTTCACTGATGCGGAATACCGTCTATACAACCTTGATATAGGTGTGCTGCATCTTTTCATCGCGCCAGGGTTTGGATTCCATCAATCAGTCTATGCCCCACCCGTCACCGCCGGTGTCACCGGATCTTACCGCTGGTAGAACAACAAAACCGACACGAATAGCTCCCCCCTTGAGGGGGAGCCGGTGGCACAAGGGCGTAGCCCGTAGTGGCTCCGGTGGGGGGCCGAAACCAATTCCCCCCACCAAAGCAGGCTTCGCCTCCTTTGGCTCCCCCTCAAGGGGGGAGCAACAACATCAAAAGCGAGCGGTCTTCTTTATTGATGCCGCAGTTGCCTGGATTAGTTCCCAGGCCTGCTGTACATGCCGTTGTTCGGTTTGGGTTTGGCCGATACACAGCCGTAGCACAAATTTGCCGTTGAGAATGGTGTGGGTGAAATACATTTCCCCGGATGCATTCAGGGTGTCCATTAAGCGCCGGTTGAATGTGTCCCCACCCTTGTGACGGAAGCATATCAGGTTAAAAGGCGCCGGGGCCATCAGTTCGTAATCGTTATCGGCTTCTATCCAGCCGACCAGTTGTTGGCATAGTTCAATATGTCGGCGGATATGAAAACGTAACCCTTCCAGACCATAGTAGCGCAACACAAACCAGAGTTTCAGGGCGCGGAAACGCCTGCCCAACGGGACTTGCCAATCGCGGTAATCAAACACGGTGTCGCTTTCCGATGCCTGATTTTTCAGATATTCAGGCATTATGCTCAGGGCACTGATTAGTGCGTTACGATCAGCGACCCAGAAACAGGAGCAATCAAAATTGGTGAACATCCATTTATGCGGATTGAAACAATAGCTCATCGCATGTTCAACACCTTCATGCAGATAATGGTATTCCGGGCAAAGCGCCGCCGTCCCGACCATGGCGCTGTCAATGTGCAACCAGAGATCTTCCCGTGCGCAGATTTTGCCTATCGCCTGAATGGGATCAGTGGCGGTGGATGAGGTCGTGCCCAGTGTCGCGCAAACATAAACCGGTTGCAGGCCGGCGGCCTTGTCTCTGGCGATCTGCTCGGCCAGTTTGTCGGCGCGCATTGCAAAGTTTTTATCTACTTCAATCTGCCGCAACATATTGCGCCCCATGCCAACTACGCCCATCGCCTTTTCTATGGAGGAATGGGTTTGGGTGGAGCAATAAGCGGTCAGGGATCGATCACAACCGTTTGCATTGGTCTCGCAGGAAGTGGCCCGCTCGCGTGCGGCCAGCAGGGAACACAGCGTGGAGCTGGAAGCGGAATCCTGAATGACGCCGCCGCCCTGCGCGGTGGATTTGAATTTCTCAGGCAGGGCCAGCGGTTGCACCAGCCAATCCAGCACACGGGTTTCAACCTCCGTGCAAGCGGGACTGGTCGCCCACATCATCCCCTGCACGCCCAGACCGGATGAGAGCAAGTCCCCGAGTATCGCCGGGCCGGATGCATTGCAGGGAAAGAAGCCATAAAAATTGGGGGATTGCCAGTGGGTGATACCCGGCAGGATCTTGTCATCCATATCCGTCAGGATTCGCATAAAGTCCTCACCGGTTTCCGGTGCCGCATCGGGCAGGGAGGCCTGTATATCACCGGGTTTGACCTGTGATAAAACCGGGTAGTCCTCCACCTGTTCGTAATAATCGGCAATCCAGTCTATGACTTTCTTCCCGTAACGCCTGAACTCGGCGGGTGACATGTGGTAATTCTTTTTATCAGACATAGTCACCGCCTAGTGTTGCAATACGATCTTCCCCGTTTGACTGAAACCTTCCAACAACTTGTGGGCCGCTACCGCCTCATCCAACGGCATGACACGATCAATGACCGGCTCAATCTTTTTCTTGGCAACGAAATCAAGCATGGCAGCAAACTCCTGATTGGAACCCATGGTTGTGCCTTGAATGCGGATGTGACGAAAGAAAAGTTTGATCATCTGTAACCCTACCGGTGAATCACCCATAGTGGCACCAAAAAACACATAGCGCCCTGCCTCTTTCAGTGTATCCAGCACCGCATTCATTGCCTCACCACCGGCACTGTCAATAACCACATCAAAACCGCCTGTCGCTTTTTTGAGTTTTTTATGAAAATCTGTTTCCTGATAACTGATGCCATCGGTGGCACCGATGCCTTTGGCTTTCTTGATCTTTTCCGCGCTGCCGCTGGTAACCCAGACCTCGGCACCCAGATTGGCCGCCCACAGGATGGCAAAAGTGGAGACACCGCTACCGGCACCGGTCACCAACACCTTTTGTCCGGCACTTACCCCGCCTTGGGTAACCACGGCGCGCCAGGCGGTCAAGCCGCCCAACGGCACTGCCGCCGCCTGCTCTGAACTCAGGTGTTGCGGTTGATCATAAACATCACTGGCAGGGGCGCAGATATATTCGGCAAATGTGCCTTGATCCGGTATGCCCAATACCCGGAAGTCAGGGCCAAAGGCCTCCTGCCTGTCACCCCACTCCCGCGCCGGATAGACGACCACCCGCTTGCCGATCAGGGCCGCATCCACGCCCGCACCTGCGGCATCCACCACACCGACACCATCGGAACCTGCTATGCCGGGCAGTTGTGCACCGGGGTATCTACCCACGGTGAGCCAGTAATCCCGTCTGTTCAATGCCGAGTGTTCCAGTTTTACCCGTACCTCTCCCGCTGCGGGTTCGGGTGTGGGCACATCTTTGATTTGTAATTCCTCCGGTCCGCCGGTTGTCTCCAGAACGACTGCTTTCATGTTATTATCCTCTTGGTAGTTTTCCAGCACAATCATACTGCAATACCGACATACATAACAAGCACAATAAAAGCAAGCTGTCAGGCCGCAAGATCAGGCATTGATATTAATCTGCCATCAGTTATAATCACAGTCTTTATGCCCGTGACAACTTTGACCGGTCACGGGTTAACCGAAGCATTTGTCGGGGCATTTTTGATAGAGATCGACAACGCCCGCAGGGTAATCAAACCTTTAACCCATAGAGAGTCGGCACTCATGACACATTCAGCAGGCAAACACTTTCGTCAGGCCGTGGCTGACAACAAACCTTTACAGGTAGTCGGCGCGATCACGGCACTGGCCGCGAAGATGGCCGAGCGGGCCGGACACAAGGCCATCTATCTGTCCGGTGGCGGGCTGGCCGCCAATTCTCTGGGACTTCCCGACCTCGGCATCAGCACGCCGGAAGACCTGCTGATTGATGTACGCCGTATCACCGATGCCTGCGATCTGCCGATGCTGGTGGATGCGGATACCGGCTTCGGTAGCGCGTTCAACATCGCCCGCACCACCCGCAATCTGATCAAGGCCGGAGCTGCCGCCATGCATATTGAAGATCAGGTTACCGCCAAACGTTGTGGTCACCGCCCCAACAAGGCTATCGTCTCGCAGGATGAAATGGTGGATCGCATCAAGGCGGCGGTGGATGCCCGCACCGATGACGACTTCGTCATCATGGCCAGAACGGATGCCCTTGCCGTCGCAGGCATGGAGGCTGCCATAGAGCGAGCCCACGCCTGTATAGAGGCGGGGGCGGACATGATCTTTCCAGAGGCGCTACACACTCTGGAACAATACCAACAGTTACGCGCCGCACTGAATGTACCGTTCCTGGCCAACATCACTGAATTTGGCAAGACACCTTTATTCTCCACTCGGGAACTGGGCGATGCGGGCGTGGATATCGTGCTGTATTGCTGCGGCGCCTACCGCGCCATGAACAAAGGTGCGATGACTTTTTATGAAACCGTGCTGACCGAAGGGCATCAACGCAATGTCATTGACATCATGCAAACACGGGAAGAGATGTATGACATCCTCGGCTATCATAATTACGAACAAAAACTTGATGCATTGTTTGCAGAGGAGAATAACTGATGAGTAATAACAAAAGCGGACCCAAACCCAAGAAATCCGTTGCCTTGTCCGGAGTAGCGGCCGGTAACACAGCCTTATGCACCGTAGGCCGTAGCGGCAATGATCTTGCCTATCGCGGTTATGACATTCTGGATATCGCCGAGACCTGTGAGTTTGAAGAGATTGCCCATCTGTTGATACATGAAAAACTACCCACCCGCGCCGAACTGGATGCCTACAAGACAAAGCTGAAGGGCTTGCGTACCTTGTCGGCGGAAGTAAAAACGGCACTGGAAGTGATACCCGCCGCCGCACATCCGATGGATGTATTGCGTAGCGGTTGTTCCATACTGGGGACGGTGGTGCCCGAGAGCACCGAACAAACCGTGCAAGAGGCGCGTGATATTGCTGACCGGCTATTGGCAAGTTTCGGTGCCATGCTGACATACTGGTATCACTTCAGTCATAACAACAAGCGTATTGATGAGCACACCGATGATGATTGCATCGGCAGTCATTTTTTGCATTTGCTCCATGGCACGGTGCCGAAAGACTCCTGGGTCAGGGCCATGCACATATCCCTAATTTTGTATGCCGAGCATGAGTTCAATGCATCAACTTTCACCGGCCGCGTTATCACCGGCACCGGTTCCGATATGTATTCCGCCATCACCGGTGCCATAGGCGCGTTGCGCGGCCCGAAACACGGTGGTGCCAACGAGGCAGCACTGGAGGTTCAGCAACGTTACAACTCCGCCGAGGAGGCCGAGGCCGACATCAGGCAACGCGTGGAGCGTAAAGAGATCGTGATCGGCTTCGGCCATCCTGTTTATACCATTTCCGATCCGCGCAATACCGTGATCAAAAAATTAGCCAAACAACTGTCTGAAGAAAACAATGATATGACCTTGTACAGTGTGGCTGAACGTATTGAGAGCGTGATGTGGGATGCAAAAAAAATGTTTGCTAATATGGACTGGTTCTCTGCTGTCTCCTATAACATGATGGGAATCCCGACCGCCATGTTCACACCCATATTCGTCATGTCACGGATAAGCGGTTGGGCGGCGCATGTGATTGAACAGCGCATTGATGGCAAGATCATTCGCCCCGCCGCCAACTACACCGGCCCGGATGATCAGAAATTCGTACCGATACAGGATCGGTAACCCTCACCACCAACACCACCCGACAGGAGTAAACAAGATATGAGTAATATGGGCATTCGCTCTGCCAGCCGCCCTGATCCCGATCAGTTGCTGCAAGACATCGCTGACTATGTGTTGAGCTTCAAGGCCGATGGTGCGGAGGCGCGCCGCACTGCCTTCCATTGTCTGCTGGACACCCTGGGCTGCGGCATGCTGGCCCTGAATTACCCTGCCTGCACCAAGATGCTGGGGCCTTCCGTGCCGGGGGCGGAGATGTCGGATGGTGCCAGAGTGCCGGGACTGAATTATCAACTGGAACCGGTGATGGCGGCCTTTAACATCGGCGCGATGGTGCGTTGGCTGGACTTCAATGACACCTGGCTGGCGGCCGAATGGGGCCATCCTTCCGACAACCTCGGCGGTATTCTGGCGATGGCCGATTATCTTAGTCTGAAACAGGTCCGCGACGGTGCGGCTCCGTTGCGTATCGCCGATGTGCTTACCGGGATGATACAAGCGCACGAGATCCAGGGGGTGCTGGCATTGCAAAACAGTTTCAATGGTGTCGGTCTGGATCATGTTTTGCTGGTGCGTATTGCCAGCACTGCCGTGGTCACGCGTATGCTGGGAGGTAATCGCGAGCAGATCATCAACGCAGTATCCAACGCCTGGATTGACGGCGGTGCCTTACGCACTTACCGCCACGCGCCCAACACCGGGTCGCGTAAAAGTTGGGCTGCGGGCGATGCTACCTCTCGCGCCGTGCGTCATGCCTTGATCGCCTTGAGCGATGAGATGGGTTATCCCTCCGCCCTGAGTGCGGAGCATTGGGGATTTCAGGATGTGCTGTTTGATGGCAACAGTATTGTGGCCGAACGCCCGTTTGGTTCTTATGTGATGGAGAATGTGCTGTTCAAGATCTCGTTCCCGGCCGAGTTTCACGCCCAGACGGCGGTGGAAGCGGCCATGACCTTGCACCCTGAGGTCAAAGAGCGTCTGGATGAGATTGAAAAGATTACCATAGAGACTCAAGAGGCCAGTGTCAGGATTATCGACAAGACCGGCCCGCTGGCCAATCCGGCGGATCGGGATCATTGCATTCAATACATGGCCGCCATCCCGCTTATCTTTGGTCACCTCACCGCCGACGATTATGAGGATAAGGTAGCGACAGACCCGCGCGTAGATGCCCTGCGGGACAAGATGGTGGTCACCGAACACAAACAGTTCAGCGTGGATTATATGGACCCGGACAAGCGCGCAATCGGCAATGCCATACAGGTATTTTTCAAGGATGGGAGTAGCACCGACAAGGTGACTGTTGAATATCCCGTCGGCCATCGCCGCCGTCGTGATGAAGGGATTCCGCTGTTGCTGAAGAAATTTGAGCAAGCCGTTAGTGGTCGGTTCAGTGACACACAGAAGACCGGGATACTGGCGGCCTGTGCAGATCAGGACAAACTGGAGGCGATGCCGGTGAACGAGTTTGTAGATTTATGGGTTAAGAAAGATTAGGTCAAGGCCGCCCCGCTTCAATCAAGGCATCCGCCAAGACCTCGGGGCAGGTGTAACAGGCCTCATGATCCCCCGGCCTTTGCACCACCCGACACAGCCCCAACCTTTGCGCCATGCGCGGATACCAGCCGTACTCCCCGTGAGGTAATGCAATGTCTTCAGTAAAGTTGATATAACTTTTGGGCACATCCAGTTTGTGAAAAGCCTGCATCGGGACAGGTTCAAGCTGTGCCTGCACACACACGCCGCGCAGTGCGGCATATACAGCCTCGGCGGTGCGCCGATCAGCCGTGTTGATAAAACAATCACGAAACACCTCAAACGGTATCATCCATATCCCTTTCTTGCCTGATTTTTTAATGAAAGTATCAAACATCTGCTGGTGTATCGGCGGGATGACATCATAAAGACTTTCACCATCATTCATGATCATCGCGTTTTGAAACACCACTCGCTGAATCCGCTCAACCAGCTTGACCGTCACATCCGGTAACACGATACCGGCAAAACTGTGCCCGACCAATATGAAGTCCCGGATATCATGCTCTTCAACATAATCCACCACCGAGCACACACAATCCTCCCTGGTAAAAGATTGCCCCGCCTGCTCACCATGCCCCGCCAGGGTGGGTGCCCAACACTCATGTCCCTGACGGGTTAGCACCTCTATCGTTTGTTCCCAGCAAGAACCATCGTGCATTGAACCATGCACCAACACAAAACGCAGTTGCTCCGCCCCAGCCATCATTGTTGCTCCCGCCTCGCCGCTTCCAGTTCCAGTAACGACAGTTTTTTGCTAACACCCCAGCGATAACCGCCGGGCTCGCCTGATTCCCGTAACACCCGATGACAAGGAATCAAACAGGCAATACTGTTCGCACCCACCGCGCCGGCCACCGCGCGTACGGCCGCCGGTTTGTGTATGGCCTGCGCCACCGATTTGTATGACACAACATGACCACCGGGAATAGTCAGCAGTGCCCGCCACACACTGATCTGAAAATTCGTCCCCTTTACCAATAACTGAAACTTCGCACCCTTGTTGGCAAACAATTTGTCTGCCGTGGCACGCGTGACGGACTCCACCTCGGTAAATTGCGACAGCGGCCAATGTGCCTGCATCTCCCGTATGGCCGCCTCGCGACCGGCTTCAGTTATGAACGACAACCAACATATACCGCGACCAGTCTCGGCAATCAGCATAGACCCGAACGGCCCCGGATGAATACCGTAATTGATCTGCAAACCCCGACCGGCGTTTTTATACTCACCCGGTGTCATCGCCTCCAGGGTGACAAAATGATCATACAGACGCGACGAGCTGGACAAACCCACCGCATACGCCGCATCCAGCACACTGCCCGAGTCACGCAACACCGCCTTGGCCTTATTGACCGTAAAATTTTCCAGAAACCGTTTCGGGCTGACGCCGACATAACGGCTGAACAGGCGTTGAAAATGGTAGCTACTCAACCCGGCGCGGGCGGCAATACTGTCCAGGCCGGGCTGTGACTGGTAGTTGTCCTGTATGTAGCTGATAGCAGCGGCTACTTTGTGGTAATGGTCATTCATCATTGTTGCCGGTGAAAATGTGCATCAATACTAATCATACACCAGATACGGTGACCAGCCGAATCTTGCTGTATTTCTTTCACTGGCATAGTATGAAGGTATAGTATGGAGGCATAATCCACATCCGGGAGAGCTGGCTGAGTGGTCGAAAGCGGCGGTCTCGAAAACCGTTAAGGGGCAACCCTTCGGGGGTTCGAATCCCCCGCTCTCCGCCAGACCGGCTGTCTCCGACTGATTATGCCCTGCTTGTTTTAAGGTATGAATCTGATACCTTTGCTCTTGAAAGTTGAATCCACCACCAAGGCTAAAGCAATGCGTCCCGAATATCTTGTCAGTGTGCTATTACTTTTAATAGGTGCGAATTCTCCGGCGGAGCCATCGCAACGGGCTGATCAAACGCGCCAACCCAATATCGTTATTATCCTGGCTGATGATCTGGGTTATGGTGATGTGGGTGTCAACGGTGCCAAAAGAATAAAAACCCCGAATATAGATGCATTGGCCGAAAAAGGTGTAAATTTTACGCAGTTTTTTGCCAGCGCAAATGTATGTAGTCCATCTCGTGCGGGCTTGATGACCGGCCGGTATCCTATTCGCAGCGGACTGGCTCATGGTGTTATAGAGGCAAACGATAGCCGTGGTTTGCCTTCCTCTGAGGAAACTGTTGCAGAGTTGGTGCTTCGCAAGGATTATAAAACCATGCTGATTGGCAAATGGCATCTGGGAAATTTTCCTGAATACACTCCGCTGTTGCATGGGTTTGAACAGTTCTATGG
>JBPCXW010000041.1:0-3872 GCA_051008185.1 Gammaproteobacteria bacterium | reverse complement strand
ATCAGACACAACTCGGCCAGACTTTTGGCACCGAACGGCCCGCTGGGCTCAATGGATTCAATAAAGATGCTTTCTATATTACGCGGCATCTCCAGCGCAGTCGGGATCTTGTAATCCAGAAAATCCCCTGACAAACAGGCACCGGTCTCCTGATCAAACACAATATCTTCCATCAAGGCATAGCCCATACCCTGTTGAAAGCCGCCTTCCACCTGCCCCTCCGCCGCCTTCGGATGCAACAGACGGCCAATGTCATGTGCATAAACCACATTGAGTATTTCCACCACCCCGGTATCGGTATCCACCTCCAGTTCCACAAACTCGGCGGCACAGGGCGAAGGATTGGACGGCGGTGCCATACTCACTGCGGCAATGATGGAGCCTTTCTCTTCTATCGTGGTGGGTTGCGGCCCCTGCTCGGTCATTTGCACAAAAGGTGACTCGGCCCGGTCAATAATATCGGTCATGGATACGCCTGATGCGGGATCGCCCTGCACCATCACCTTGCCGTCTTCCAGCACCAGATCGTCCGCATTGGCTTCCAGCACCGCGGCGGCGGCGCGGAACAGGCGCTTTTTCACCTCTGCGGCGGCGGCACGGGTGGCACCACCGGCGGCATAAGTGGCGCGGCTGGCATGGGTCGGCGCATCAAACGGTGCCGTGTTCGTATCGGCATACACCAGTTTGACCTGCTCCGCCGACAGGCCAAGCTCTTCCGCTACTATCTGGGTCAACATCGTATTTTGCCCCGAACCAATATCCACACAGGAACTGACGACATCCGCACTGCCATCACGATTGAGTTTCACCACCGCGCCGGAGTGCTCATAGATATCAGGCAAGCCGACACAACCACTCACCCAGAGCGGATGGCAGGCGAAACCGATGCCGCGTTTCCTGTTACCGGTGCTGCTACCTGCCGGCTTGCGTTTGGCAAAGCCGATTCGATCCGCGGCCTTTTGCAGACATTCACCCATACGGTAGCTATCCAGTTTGTGGCCCGGCAAGACCGGATGATCGTCCCCTTCCCGGTAAGTATTGTCCAGACGAAAACGGATCGGGTCCAGGCCCAGCGTCTCACAGATCTCGTCATTTTGTGATTCCACCGCAAAGCAGGCCTGCGGCGCGCCGTAGCCCCGGTAGCCGCCGCCGATGATGTTATTGGTATAAACGCAGGATCCTTCCCAGGTCTGGTTGGGGCACTTCCAGGGCAGGTAGGCACCGTACAAACCATGCACCATGATCACCTCCGAGCCGTGGGTGGCATGGGCGCCGCAATCCAGCACACTTTTGATATAACGGGCGGTAAAGCGACCCTCTTTGCTGACGCCGGTTTTCAGATAAACCTTGACCGGATTACGGGTGGTGGAAATAAAATCCTCACCGCGGCTGTGCTCGGCACGCACCGGCTTGCCGGTCTTTAAACTCAGCAAGGCGGCAACAGGCTCAATAAAACCGATATCCAGCTTGCCGCCAAAACCGCCGCCGATATACTCCGGCTTGATCACATTCACATGACTCTCCGGCATATCCAGCGCAAAGGCCAGTTTCTCGCGCAGACCAAAACCGTGCTGCATGGATGACATCACTTGAATACGGCCGCGGGTATCGCTGTCCACCACACAGACCCGTGGTTCCATATAACAGGTATGAACGCGCTGGGTTTGGTAGGTGCCTTCAAAGACATGATCGGCGGCGGCGAAACCGGCCTCCAGATCACCGGTGGAAAAAGACGCATCCTTGGCGATATTGTTCGGCGCATGCTCCCATAACTGCGGTGCGCCCTCTTTGGTGGCCTCCTCCGGATCAAACACCACCGGTAATTCTTCATACTCCACCTCAATAAGATCCAGAGCCGCCTCTGCGATCTCCGGCGTGGTGGCGGCGACTGCGGCTACCGGTTGGCCGGTCCAGCGCACCCGATCACTCATCACGATAAAATCCTGCACCATACTCTTTGCCTGCACCGGCACAAAATACACCGGTGTGAATGACTTTTGCGGTACATCATGATGCGTCAGTACGGCTTTTACGCCGGGCAGTTTTTCCGCCGCGCTGGTGTCAATAGCGAGGATCTTCGCATGTGGATAAGGGCTGCGTAGTATTCTGGCGTGCAGCATACCGGGCAGGCTGTAATTCACCGGGAAGTGCTTGCCACCGGTAATCTTGTCATAGGCATCAGGGCGGATGACGCTTTTACCGACTACATTCAACTCATCCATTGCTCGCCCCCTGCCGTTCAGAGGCCAGACGGATCGCATCAACGATCTTACTGTAGCCGGTACAACGGCACAGGTTGCCGGAGATACCCTTGCGAATTTCCTCTTCCGTCGGCGCAGGTTTATCTCGTAACAACTGTTTTGCCGCCATCATAATGCCACAGGTGCAATAACCGCACTGCACCGCATCGGCATCAAGGAAGGCCTGTTGCAAAGGATCCAGTTCATTACCCTGCCCCAGACCCTCCACAGTGATCACATCCTTGTCCTGTACGGCCAGCGCAAAAGTCATACAGGAATACACCGCCGCACCATCAACCAGCACTGTGCAACAACCACAGCCACCGGAATCACAACCGCGCTTGGCCGCCAACAATCCCAGACGGTCACGCAACACACGTAGCAAGGTGTCAGATTTTTCAATCGCCACCTGATGTTGTTCAGTATTGATGTTCAGATTAACCAGTTGCTGCATGATCGCCCCCTGCTACGCGCTCAAGCGCACCTCTACCTGTTCCAGAGTGCGGCCAAGCAAGACCCCGGCCATCCGTTTGCGGTATGCGGCAGAAGCGCGGTGATCGTCAAGCGGCTGCACCTCGTCTTGCGCCGCCTGCGCCGCCTTGGCAATGCTGTCTGCGCCTGGCTTCGCACCGGTCAGGGCGGCCTCGGCTGTACCGGCCCGCACCGCTGTTTCGCCTACCCCGCCGCCTACATAGATACAGGCCTGCTGGCATACTCCTGCGTCATCCACATCCAGTTTCGCGGCTACATTCAATATGGCGAGATCGTTGGCATTGGTCTCCAGTTTGATAAACGCACTGGCGGATTTATCGGTAGTGACGGGCGCATCAATTTGTAGCATGAACTCGTCCTCATACAGGGCGTTTTCAAACAGGCCGGGAAAAAAATCTTTGATGGGGATGTGCCGGGTACCTTTTTTACCCAGTGCCGTGATCGTCGCATTCAAGGCCAGAAAAGCGGTGGGCAGATCAAAAAACGGGCAGGAAGCGGAGATACATCCACCTACCGTAGCTGTGTTCTTTATCTGCATTGGCGGATAGGCCAGCGCATCCTTGATCGCACCCAGGGCCGGATGCGAACCGATATCAGCATCAGACTCAAGCCGGGCGAAGGTGGCAGTGGCACCGATGCTCAATATACCGCCGCTCAGGCTGACATGATCGTACCCCAGGCCGCGCACATCAATCAATGCCGTAATATCACTCACCAGACCACGGGCAACAAGCCCATGCAAAAAAGTACCACCGGCGACAATCATCGCGCCGTCCTGATACTGCTGTAACAGTTGCACCACGGCATCCATATCATCCGGTCGGTGATATTCCTGCAAATTCGTTAGTGCCACGTTGCTCTCCCCCTGGTGGATAAATCAGGCTTTGACAGGCCTACCGTAGGCGCAGTGCGGGTTATTGTCAATACCGTTTAGCGGATAGACAAACTCAGCAATGTCCCCCCACCGGAGCCACTACGGGCTACGCCCTTGTGCCACCGGCTCCCCCTCAAGGGGGGAGCTATTCGTGCTGGTGTTGGTGTTACTGCTCCCCCCTTGAGGGGGAGCCAAAGGAGGCGAAGCCTGCTTTGGTGGGGGGCCATTGCCATTTTTGTCTCAAATGTTAATGATCCGCCACATAC
>JBPCXW010000040.1:0-8997 GCA_051008185.1 Gammaproteobacteria bacterium | reverse complement strand
ACGAATAGCTCCCCCCTTGAGGGGGAGCCGGTGGCGCAAGGGCGTAGCCCGCAGTGGCTCCGGTGGGGGGCCATTGCCGGGTCAGCACACCGGCGATACGGGTCAGGGGAAATCGTGTTATCATTATCCTGAAATCAAGTTAACCGAGGTTGTAGAGATGGAAGTAATCTTGCTGGAAAAAATACGCAAACTGGGTGATCTGGGCCAACAGGTCAGGGTCAAATCCGGTTATGGCAGAAATTATCTGTTGCCGCAGGGCAAGGCGGTGCCCGCTACCGAAGACAATGTCGCCAAGTTTGAGGCGCGACGGGTGGAACTGGAACAGGCCCAGGCGGATGCGTTTGCCGATGCCAGTGCCCGCGCTGAAAAACTTGCGGACATACAGATCACCATCGCGGAAAAAGCCGGTGCGGAGGGCAAACTGTTCGGCTCGGTGGGCACGGCGGACATCGCTACCGCGGTGACGGCGGCCGGAATCAAGCTGGACAAGCAGGAAGTCAGGCTACCCGATGGGTCCTTCAGGATGCTGGGGGAATATGAGGTGAGTGTGCATCTGCATGCCGATGTGGATGCCGTTGTCCAACTTGTCATCGTTGCTGAAGACGGCCAGGACGGCTGATTCCCCGTAGATGATGTAAATGTCAGACACCGCTTATTCTTCGGTTGATTCTGACGATTCTGAAGTCAGATCAATGAGAATACCGCCTCATTCTATTGAGGCGGAGCGGGCGGTGTTAGGTAGTGTGCTGATTGATGCCGATGCCTGGATCAAAGTCGTTGAAATCGTTCAGGCGGATGATTTTTATCGGCATGATCATCGCCTCGTCTTTAATGCCATCGCCGAACTGGACCATGCAGGCAAACCCTTTGATGTGGTGACGCTGGCGGAATGGCTGGAATCACACCGGCAACTGGACGAGGTCGGCGGCCTGTCATTCCTGGCCGATCTGGCCGAGACCACCCCCAGTGCCGGCAATGTAGGCAGTTATGCCGATATCGTCCGCAAGCGTTCTGTATTGCGGCAACTAATCACCGTTACCACCGGCATCACCGAGACCGTATTCAACCCCGGTGGCATGAGCAGTGATGAAGTTCTGGATACGGCTGAGAAATCCGTGTTTGAAATTGCCGAGCAGTCATCCCGTGGCCGCCGTGTTTATACCTCAATCAAGGATCTGCTGACCGGCGCGCTGGAGCGGGTGGATGAACTGTATCAGAGCAAGAACCCGGTCACCGGTGTCGCCACCGGTTTTGAAGATCTTGATGAGAAGACCGGCGGTTTGCAGAAGGGCGATCTGATTATTGTGGCGGGCCGGCCGTCAATGGGCAAGACCGCCTTTGCGATCAATATCGCGGAGCATGCGGTGATCAAGGACAAGAAATCGGTGGCAGTATTCAGTATGGAAATGTCGGGCGAGCAGCTGGCGATACGTATGATGTCTTCGCTGGGTCATGTTGATCAAAAGAAGGTTCGCACCGGCGAGTTGGAGAACAATGACTGGCCGCGCCTGACCTCGGCGGTGGGTATGTTGCAAGATGCCAGATTGTTTATTGATGATACGCCGGCGCTGGCACCGGGCGAGTTGCGCGCCCGTTGCCGCCGAATCTATCGCGAACATGAGTTGGATATGATCGTCGTTGATTATTTGCAACTGATGCAGGTGCCCGGCACCAGTGAAAACCGGGCAACGGAAATCTCGGAGATCTCCCGTTCACTGAAGGCGATGGCCAAGGAATTGAATGTGCCGGTGATCGCGCTTTCCCAACTCAACCGCAGTCTGGAACAACGCCCGAACAAACGTCCGGTCATGTCTGATCTGCGTGAATCGGGTGCCATTGAGCAGGATGCGGATGTGATCTTGTTTATTTATCGCGATGAAGTGTATAACGAGGAAAGCCCGGACAAGGGCATGGCGGAGATCATTATCGGCAAACAGCGTAACGGCCCGATCGGCATGATCAGACTGTCGTTCCTCGGGCAATACACCCGTTTTGAAAGCTACATCCCTGAACAGCCTTACATGATGAGCACGGATGGATGAGGCCTGCCAGGGTTCTGATCAACCTTGATGCCCTGAGGCACAATCTGGCCGTCATTCGTCAGCACGCGCCTGACAGCAAGGTGTTGGCGGTGGTTAAAGCGGATGCTTATGGCCACGGACTGGTGCGGGTGGCTGCGGCCTTGCAGCAGGCAGATGGCTTTGGTGTCGCCTGCATTGACGAGGCAGAGCAACTGCGGGCGGCGGGCATCAAACAAAAAATCCTGCTGCTGGAAGGGCCGTATGCGGCGGATGAGTTGCCGCTGATCCACAAACTGCAGCTGGATATCGTCATCCATACCCCTGAGCAACTTGCCTGGCTTGCCGCCTGCAAACCGGCGGTGGCCTGCAATGTCTGGCTGAAGGTGGATACCGGCATGCACCGTCTGGGCTTCCCGGCACAAGACTTCAGTAAGACTCTGGCCGCCATCTCCGCTCAGGACAAACACATCAACAGCTTGCATCTTATGTCGCACCTTGCCACGGCCAATGAGCCGAACAGTGAGCTGGCACAGGAGCAGATCAGTCGCTTTGCCGATCTTGCCCGCGATCTGACATACCCGAAATCACTGGCCAATTCAGCAGCCGTGCTGGCCTGGCCGGACAGTCATTATGACTGGGTGCGGCCGGGGCTGATCCTGTACGGCGTCTCACCGATAGAGGGGACGCGGGCATCGGATTACGGGCTACAAGCGGTGATGACTCTGGAATCAGAACTGATCGCGGTGAAACAGTTACGCCGGGGTGACGCGGTGGGTTATGGCGCCACCTGGTCATGCCCGGAGGATATGTTGGTCGGGATCGTGGCGGCGGGTTACGGTGATGGTTTCCCGCGACATGCCGATGCCACTGCCTCGCTGCTGGTCAATGGCAAACGTTGCGCCATCGTGGGCAAGGCCTCAATGGATATGCTGGCGGTGGATCTGCGCTCGTGTCCTGATGCGGCGGTGGGGGCAAAGGTGCAACTATGGGGGCCGGACCTGCCACTGGAGGAACTGGCGCAACACGCCGCCACTGTGCCATACCAGATCTTGTGCGCGGTACATAAACGCCTGAGGTTTATTGAACATGGTCGCTAAGTCCAAAGTGCAATACCAGTGTGGTGAGTGCGGTGCCAGTGCGCCGAAGTGGACCGGACAGTGTCCCGATTGCCAAGCATGGAACAGTCTGCTGGAAGTGGTGGTGGAGAAGCCGTCACCGATCACGGAGCGCTTTCAGTCACTGTCCGGCGGCAGTGAGGTGAAGCGGCTGGATCAGGTGAGCGGTGTGGAACAGCAGCGTATCTCAACCGGCTTGTCGGAACTGGATCGCTCGCTCGGTAGCGGGCTGGTGAGTGGCTCAGTGATCCTGATCGGCGGCGATCCCGGCATCGGCAAATCAACCTTGCTGATTCAGGTGCTGGCCGCACTGGGGCAACAGGCGGGTTTGCAAACCCTGTATGTCAGTGCGGAAGAATCCGTGCAGCAGATCTATTTGCGTGCCGCCAGACTGGAACTGGCCAAAGACGCGATACTGGTGCTGGCGGAAAACCATCTGGAAAAGATCCTGCGTACCGCGGTGGATACGACCCCGCAGGTGCTGGTGATCGATTCCATTCAGACGGTGTTTTCCGACAGCCTGCAATCGGCGCCGGGCTCGGTGGCACAGGTAAGAGAGTGCGCGGCGCGGCTGGTGCGCTATGCCAAGCAACATGACACCGCAGTATTTCTGGTCGGGCATGTCACCAAGGAAGGCAATCTTGCCGGGCCGCGGGTGCTGGAACACATTGTGGATGCGGTGTTGTACTTTGAGGGTGACGGCAACAGCCGTTACCGTCTGTTGCGCGCAGTCAAAAACCGTTACGGCCCGGTGAATGAGCTGGGCGTGTTCGCGATGACCGACAAGGGCTTGAAAGAGGTGAATAATCCCTCGGCCATATTTTTATCCGGCCATGAGCATGATGTGGCGGGCACGGCGATACTGGTCACGCGCGAGGGCACCCGACCGTTGCTGGTTGAGGTGCAGGCCCTGGTGGATAACTCGCATCTGGGGAACCCGCGCCGGGTGACGGTGGGGCTGGATCAGAATCGTTTGTCCATGTTGCTGGCGGTGTTGCACCGGCATGTCGGGATTGCGACTTTTGATCAGGATATCTATGTGAATATCGTCGGCGGTGTCAAACTGACCGAGACCGCCGCCGATCTGGCGGTGTTGATCGCGATCATATCCAGCCTGCAAAACCGTGCGCTGGATCGGGGTCTGATCATCTTCGGTGAGATCGGTCTGTCCGGTGAGCTAAGACCGGTGCAGAACGGTCAGGAACGATTGAAAGAGGCCTTGCAACACGGTTACAAAAAGGCATTGATCCCGGTCGCCAATGCGCCGAAAGAAAAACTGAAAGGGATGCAGTTGTATGCCGTCAAGACCTTGCAGGAGGCAGTGCAGGCGCTGGACGATATTTAGCGGCTATTGCTCAGGGCTCTGCAGGGTGGCCTGCAACTGGTCTTGCAACTCGGCTTGCAGTTTTTTCGCCTCTTTGATTTCCTTGCGACTCAGTTCCTCGCGTAACAGGTCGCGGCGTTTGCTGTCCAGCGGGTTGCCGCTGTCAGCCAGGATGCTATACCAGGCCAGGGCCATCAGTTTGTTTTCTGTCACACCTTCACCGGTCAGGTACATCATGCCGAGGTTTCTCTGCGCGGTGGCGTGGCCCTTGATCGCGGCTTTTTCGTACCAGTTAATCGCCTCCTGCACATCTTGCCCGGTGCCTTCCCCGTAGGCATAAGCGATGCCCAGTTTGTATTGTGCATCGGTATGATCGTCTGCGGCCGCGCGCTGGAAGTGTTCAAAGGCACGCGCCGGGTCCCGTGCCACGCCATCGCCCAGCGAGTAAGCGAGGCCAATCTGGTAATCGTCACCGGTCGGCTCTGTGCCGCTATCGCGGGACGCGAAGGCATCTTCCAGTTCGGCCACTGCGGCGGATAGTTCCGGTGTCTCCGCCGTTTGTGCTGCCTGATCGGTATCGTCGGACGCGGGTGTTTCTTTGTCATCGTTATCGCCGCCGCCACCGAAGATGCGGCCAAAGAATCCGGGCTTCTTTTTCTCTGCTGTTTGCTCGCCTGCTTGATCAGCCGCGGCCGCGGCCTCTGGCACCGGTGCAGTCTTATCGCGATCAAACATCCGGGCAAAGAATCCCGGTTCGTCCTCCGGCGGGTCCAACAGGCCGGCTTCGGCGACCTCGCTGATCACGGTCTCACCGCCGAAGCCGCTGTCGGGTAGCACATCATCATCACCATCGGCAGTCGCCTCGCGTTTTTCGCGCATGACTTTTTTCAGTCTGCCCAGATTATGGCGGGAGGCATCATGTCCCTGCTCGGCGGCCTTTGAATACCAGTATTCGGCCCGCTCATCATCCTGAGTCACGCCCTCGCCCATCAGAAACATACCGCCCAGACGGTATTGGGCATCGGCATTGCCGCGCTCGGCGGCGCGGGCATACCAGCGGGCCGCCTCAACATGATCGCGTTGGGTGCCGAGGCCCTGATGGTAAAGTGAGGCCACCTGATACATCGCGATTGCATCGCCTTGTTCCCCCATACTGCGAAAGGCCTGGAAGGCGGTGCTGTAGTCACTCTGTTCCATTGCCGACATGGCCATAGCCATCTCCGCAGGTACGGCCGGGATGTTTTCGGTATAGGGTCTGTCATCCCAGTTGGTTATGCCCTCTGTTGCATCGCTGTCAGCCTCCGTTGGCTCATCCTCAATCAACAGTCTGTCAAAGATAAACAGGCTTTCATTTGCGTCTCCATCGGGGTTTGCCAGTTCTTTCTGTAACAGTGATCCTTCCAGTATAACGTCTTGTCCGTCATCGTCCGTTGCTTCCTGATCAGGCTCGTCTTTTTTACCCCTGCCGAACAGACGGGAGAAGAACCCGCGTTTTTCCTGCGGCTCTGCAACGGCCTCTTCTTCGGCGGGGGCGGCACCGGTGGCACCGGCTTGTAGCAGGTGAGGGGTGAACAAACAGACAAGCAGTGTGATTGAACAAAAAATTCTTGGCATTATGTTTTTTAACGGTGTTGGACGCATTGCAACGGTGCTGGTTTGGATGTAGTAGTGTATTAGAATTTGTTGATAAAAACACGGGCTATTGTGCAAACTCGCAAGATCATTCATATAGACATGGATGCCTTTTACGCCGCTGTTGAACAACGGGATCAGCCGACACTCAGGGGCAAGCCGGTCATCGTCGGCGGTGCGCCGGAGCGGCGGGGTGTGGTCGCCGCTTGCAGCTACGAGGCGAGGGAATACGGCATCCATTCAGCCATGCCGTCGGCACAGGCACTGAAATTATGCCCGCAGGCGGTATTTATCAAGCCGAGGTTTGATACATATCGCGGTATTTCGGCGCAAATAATGCAGATATTGGCGAATTTTACCCCTCTGGTTGAGCCCTTGTCGCTGGATGAGGCCTATCTGGATGTCACGGATTGCCGGCGGCACGATGGCTCGGCGACCCTGATAGCACGGGCATTGAAGGGGCAGATCCGTGAGGCGACCGGGCTGATTGCCTCTGCCGGTGTCTCCTACAACAAGTTTCTGGCCAAGATGGCCTCCGATAGGGACAAGCCCGATGGCCTGTATGTGATCACCCCGGAGCAGGGGCCGGAGTTTGTGCGGCAACTGCCCATCGGTGATTTCTACGGCGTGGGGCGGGCGACCGAGGCCAAAATGAAGGCCCTGCACATAGAGACCGGCGCGGACCTGTTGCTACTGAGCCGGGATCAACTGCGGTTTCATCTGGGCAAGGCCGGGGATTATTACTACGACATCGCCCGCGGCACAGATAATCGCCCGGTAAAACCGCAACGGGAACGCAAGTCCATCAGCAACGAGACTACTTTCCTGCATGATCTGCAGGACAAGGCGATGATGCTGGAGCAGTTACACAGCCTGGCCGCAGCGACCCTGACTACCCTGCGGGACAAACAGCTACAAGCCTGCACGGTAACCATCAAGGTAAAATACGCCGACTTCCAGCAGGTCACCCGCAGCAAGACCCTGACAACGGCCTTCACCGACCACGCCGCCATAGCAGATGTGCTGGCGGAACTACTGGATAAAACCGAGGCGGGCAACAGAAAAGTACGCCTGCTGGGCGTGGGCGTATCCAACCTGCAACCGCTTGCGGCACGGCAACAGCAGGAGCAGATAACGCTATTGCCTTGATTTATCCCCCCTGCGGCCTTGTATACAATCTGGTATAGTGTCATTTCAGCTAACGGGGCAACAGACATAATGAGTAAAAAAATAAAAATCATTGTACCCATACCGATGGATGAAGCCGGGGTCGCCAATCGGGCCGCACAGTTACCGGACAGTATGATCATGCAGGACTGCCGGGCGGACTTCACCGCCGTTACCTGGGGCGCCGCCCTCGGGGACAGTTATTACGACAGCATGCTGATGGACATGAGTGTGTTTGAGGCCGGTATCAACGCCGAGCAGGAAGGCTATGATGCCGTTTGTATTGATACAGTCAGTGATTCCGGTATGTATGCCTTGCGCTCCCGACTTTCCATACCGGTAGTAGGGCCGGGACAGGCCGCCTTCCATATTGCCTGCTGTCTGGGGCACAAGTTTTCCGTGATCACGATGTGGGATGAATGGTTTCATTTATACACCAAGACCCTGAAAGAATACGGTCTGGAACAACGTTGCGCCTCCCTGCGCTCAATAAAGACACGGCCGGACCTGGAAGAATTACTGCAAGGCAAGGAAGAGGTCGTGTTCAAAAAACTGGAGCAGGAGAGCCTGCGGGCGATCAACGAGGATGGTGCCGATGTTATCGTACTCGGTTCCACCACCATGCATCAGTCGCACGGTTATCTGGCGGACAAGTTGCCGGTGCCGGTTATCAATCCCGGTCAGGTGGCCTACAAATTATGCGAGCTGTATCTGCAACTGGGGCTGACACACAGCAAGCAAGCATTTCCCAGCCCTGAAAAGCCCAACGATGATATGATCCTGTCACGCGGCAATCCCTGAAAAGCGAACAAAAGGTAAGAAAAAATGAGTAAATATAATTATGCATACTATGTTGATATTGTGACCAAGCGTTATTTCCACGGCGTTGATAACTATGACATGGATCTGGTGCTGGATTGTTTCCACAAGGATGCAACGCTGAAGGAAATGACATCCGATACCTTGCACGACGGATACGAGGAGATCAAGGGAATGTTCACAGGCCTGTTTGATGCCCATGATCGCATCTGGCACGGTAATTTTGTGCATACTGTGGATGCCGAACAACAGTCGGTTTGTTCACAGTTTTCCGTGGAGGTGACACCGAAAGGCACGGGAGAGATACAACGTTACGAGAACACCAACCGCTTCTATCTCAAGGATGGTAAATTCGCTCAGGTATATGTCTATATGAGCGGCGATAACCTGCTTAAATAATTCCAACGGGGGAACTGCAATGCAATATCAATCATCACTGGACAGGGACGGCCTCATTGATCTGGCCGTCAAGCAGTATTTCGGTAATGTAGATAAAAAAAATCTGCAAGCAACACTGGACTGCTTCCACGATAACGCCATACTAACCGTGCAAACATCTTTCACCGTACATGCCGGCAAGGAAAACATAGAACGTATGTTTGTTGATTTCATGCAGGCGTATGATGTGATCATTCATCGTGATTTCACCTGCACGGTGGATGAGGCAAACGGCCGCATAGCCGCCAGCTTTATCGCCGAATTGACCGATGCCGAAGGCGAAAAGACCTATTTACAGAACACCAATTACTGGCGCATCCGGGACGACAAGTTTCAGGAGGTCTATGTCTATATGAGCGGCTCCAACGTGCTGCTGTGACAAACTGAGCTAAATAATACCGCGCTCTTTCAACTCGCCAATCCTGCTCTCATCCATCTGTAGCAAATCGCTATAAATCTCGTCGTTGTGCTGCCCCAGTTC
>JBPCXW010000039.1:0-16278 GCA_051008185.1 Gammaproteobacteria bacterium | reverse complement strand
GAGAAGACCGGGCTGAATATCGGCGACACCGCAGTATCAGAGCAACTGGTGCCGTGCTGGAACTGCCGCTTTTGTCACCGCGGTCAATACTGGATGTGCGCTAACGGGGATACTTATGGTTTCCGTGCGGCGACGCAGGGGGCGATGGCAAACTATATGAAGTTTCCGGCCAATGCCATCAATCACAAAATCCCGGACAATGTCCCGATAGAGCATGCCGCTTATATTGAACCTCTGGCTTGTGCCATCCACGCCGTTCAACGGGGCCAAATTGAACTGGACGATGTCGTGGTGATTGCCGGTGCCGGCCCTATCGGAATGGGCATGGTTACGGCGGCGAAACTGCGCGGGCCCCGTTTGCTGATCGTTACCGATGTAAGAGACGAGCGTCTTGAACTTGCCAAAGAGGCGGGTGCTGATCTGGTTCTGAACCCGGCCAGGGATGATGTCATAGAGGAGGTCCGAAAACTGTCCGGCGGCTATGGCTGTGATGTCTTCATTGAAGCAAGCGGTCATCCGTCGGCCATTGAACAGGGGTTGGAGATGGTCAGAAACCTCGGCACACTGGTCGTGTTCGGTGTCTTCAAGGCCCCCGTTACTGTTGATTGGAGCATTATCGGTGACCGCAAGGAACTCAATATCCATGGTTCGCACCTTGGCCCCCATTGTTACCCGATTGCCATTGATATGCTGGCCAAAGGATATTTGCCGATGGATCGGATCATCACACATTCCCTGCAACTGAGTGATTTTCAAAAAGGTATTGATCTCGCGAAAAGCGGCCGGGAAGCATTGAAAGTTACCCTGTTGCCCTGAGCCGGACAATGAGTGTTGCATTGATAGGTGTTGATATCGGCACAACGAGTTTCAAAGCCGTGGCATTTGCGCCTGACGGAACCCAGCTCGCCAGAGTATCCGCGGCAACACCGACATCATACCCGCAACCCGATTGGGCTGAATTCAAGCACACTGCGGTATGGACTACTCTGGTCGGGATCCTGCGCGAACTGGTGCGCGACCTCGGCAACAGGGCAACCCCGGCGGCGATTGCCTTTACCGGCATGGCTGAGGCCGGGCTTCCCCTGAACGAGAGTGGCGAACCCCTATACCCCGCAATCTCATGGTTTGACCGACGTGTCCTTCAACAACTGGAAAATTGGCAGACAAAAATCGGCGAGGCCAATACGGCCAGGATCACAGGCTTACCGCTCGGACCCGCTGCGGGGATCCTTCGGCTGCTTTGGCTCAGAGATCATTTTCCTGATCTCTTCAATCAAACACGCACCTGGCTCAACCTCCCTGACTATGCCGCCTTCCGCCTCTGCGGAGCAAAGGTGACAGAATATTCCCTGGCCTCGCGCATGATGGTGCTTGATCTGGCAACACGGCAATGGTCGGATGAATTGTTGCAACAGGTTGAACTTGATGCGGGGATATTTGGTGAGCTCGCATCAAGTGCCATCCAGATCGGCAAGGTGCATCAAGAGGCCGCTGATCTTACCGGCCTGCCCTGTGATCTCCCCGTATGCACGGCGGGGCACGATCATCTTTGTGCCGCCGTTGGCCTTGGGGTGACAGATGCAGGGGAGATTTTTGACTCCATCGGAACCGCAGAGGCCCTCGTTGTGTCTCTGCCCGGTCTCAGTGATGATCCCGCAGTAGCCGCATCAGGTATAGCCCAGGGTATCCATGTACTTCCGCAACGCTATTACGCTATCACGGGCAATGCCTTTGGCGGTGGCAGTTTTGATTGGGCGCGCCGTTTATTGCATGGCGGCGCGGATGATCGTGAAACAGCTTACGATGCGTTGTTTGAGTCGGCAAGCCAGGCGTCCGCCGGTAGCGGGGGTGTCTTCTTTCTGCCTCACTTGCGTCAGGCCAATCCGCCGACTCTGGATCCGCATTCTCGCGGGGCGTTCATTGGCTTATCAAGTGGCAGTAGGCCCAAACACCTTGCCCGGGCTGTTCTTGAAGGGCTGGCCTTTGAATATCAGCGTATTCTGGACGCGGTGAGCGAGTGTTTCGGTTTGGCAAACCAGCGGCTTGTCGCCACTGGCGGAGGAACCCGCAACCGGCTTTTCATGCAGATCAAGTCAGACGTATCAGGTTTGCCAATCGTCATCCCGGATGTAGAGGAAGCGACCTGTCTTGGCGCGGCACTGGCAGCCGGTGTCGGTGCCGGAATTTTTGATAGCTATGAGGATGCGCTAAGTCAAACCGCACTATCAGAGAATGTCGTAGAACCGGATATGGAAAAACATCAGCTCTATCGGGAAAGATACGAAACCGTGTTTGTCCATTTATATGAGTCACTTAAGGCAGTCAATCATAATATAAGCAACTGGGTTAATCCCGCACACGAAAAAACCAAATCCTGACAGATACCTTCCACGAGGCCACATAATGATGAAACAAATACTTGAACAGTTGGGCGGTCCGCACCAGCTCGGATATGTTTTTGCCGATATAGACGCTGCGATTGATACCTTTTCCAGCATATATTCTTTTGAAAAAACCATGCGGTTTGACTTTTCCGCGGAACAACATTGGGTGCGCGGCGAGCACTTCCCGATCAAACTGGATATTTTTATCGGGGTGGTTGATGGAACCGAATATGAAATTATTTCGCCGCTAAGTGACGGCCCGCACAAATGGTTTCTTGATAAGATAGGCGGGGGGCTTCAGCATATAGGCTACAATGTCAGCGATTATGAGCACTATGCCGCACTGTTGAAAAAAGCCGGTATGAATGTATTGATGAATGTGGATTGCGATGTCTATGAACCCGGCGCAAGCGAACCGGATCACCATCTTGTCGCCGCCTATTTTGAAAAGCCTGAGATGGGTAACTTGCTAATTGAAATTGCTGCCAGACAGCCGCTCTCCGGCAAGAAGTAGTGATTATTTGTAAATGTCCAAATCTTCGGCGAGAATTGTTTTGCCCGGATAGTCAGCCATCTCATCCATGACTTCTTCGGGCGTGCAACCGAACCAGAGGATATGTGTCAAGACCAGCACACCGGGTTTTACCGTGCCGGCAAGTTCCACCAGTTGTTTGGTTGAGGTATGATTGCTAAGGTGATAATTTTGCCTTTCTTTGTCCAATCTATTACGCCCGGCCTCGCAATAGACTTCGTGGATTAGATAATCTGCGTTTTTGCTGTATTCCCGAATCTTGTCATTGGGTCTCAGATCGCCTGAAATCACCACTACCTTGTCTTCGGTTTCAATCCGGTAGCCGAAGGCGTTGGGCCAACTGCCGTGAAGAACAGGGAAGGCAAGAACTTTGACATAGTTGTCTTGGAAGACCAAACCTTCTTTTATCGTTTCAGTCTCAACGCGCCAGCCTTGATCGTTGGTAACTTCAAGCCCGAATACGCGGTATTTAATATCAGTTTCGTAAGCATAAAGTGTTCCCTCCACCAGTCTCTCTATTCCTTCGGGGCCAAAAATCCTGAGAGGCCGGTTACGGTGTCCGCCTGACCAGGCTGTCAAAAGCAAATCGGAAAATCCCGCCGAGTGATCAGAGTGCAAATGTGTCAGAAATGCGATGTGTATATTCTTGGGTGCCAATGCGGTTATTTTGCCGCCGAAGCGGGGGGACAGTTTGGCGGCACGACGAACAACGCCCGGGCCGAAATCAAACAGATAGGAGTTTTCATCTACGACTATCGCAACGGCGGGGCCGGATCGATCAGGATTAGGCACGGGCGACCCCGTGCCCAGCATGATGATCTGAGTTTCCGGCGAAGTTTGAGCCGCGCTGTTTGAAAACACGATTATGCTCAGCAACGACAAGCCCAGGGTAAGGACGGTATCACGAGAGAAAGTCATGGTTATTGCGTGCGCTCCCAGTCCGGCCATCCGGACTCTTCAAGCCCCCAGGTAAACCCGGGAGCCCACAGGAATTCAATCCTGCCGTTGATTATCTTGAATGCCTCAAAGAGTATCAGTCCTTTGTGACCATCTCCACCAAATTTTTTAAATTGTGCAATACCGACAACAATGCCGCGGGCTTTATCAACAACATAATAGCGCCGGTTATCCACCGTCCAGCGAAACTTTGGCGCGTCAAAAAACTTTCGGCAACTTCTGCCTGTGCGCGGTTGTGGAACGAAAACGGTGGTTCCTCTGGCATCGTGGGTGAATGGGTTATTGGTTGTATATGCGCCGAACTCTGTCCTTTGGCAACCGGGCGTAAACAGAATATCCTCTCCTTCACCCGTGGTGACACCGTCCCAGTAACCGTCAGCCGCCCGGATCAGTTCCGTAGCGGAAACCCGTTCATCTTCGGGGAGAACTGCGTTGAATATGACCGCCTCCTTGAATGGTGTCTCCACCTTGTCCGCCGTTTGAAAACCGGTTTGAGCGGATTGCTCCTCAATCTCAGCAATATCACCGTTCGCATCAACGCTAAGCCTGAGCACGTAATGCCACCAGATCCTGTTTTCCTCAACCTTGCCGGCTATGGTGCCGAAAAAAATGGCCGTGCGTGTGACGGGGTCCAGAAAGGTATGGCGGTTCTCAATGGTGATCTCCGGTTGCCAGCTGTCTCCGGTTCCCACTGTGACAGGCTGGCTGTTGTGTGTG
The DNA here is from genome assembly GCA_051008185.1 of Gammaproteobacteria bacterium. GTDB lineage: Bacteria > Pseudomonadota > Gammaproteobacteria > Eutrophobiales > Eutrophobiaceae > CAXMWX01. The sequence continues at coordinate 11,688 of JBPCXW010000039.1, read as the reverse complement.
ACGCGCAGATTATCCGCCAGTGGAAGTGCGGCCGTATTACCCCGTGCCTTGGCTTCCAGATACTGTTCGGTAATGTCTGACAGACAACTTTTGTTGCATACCTGATCAGTGTTGCCGGACTGACAGGAAACCAGCCAGACGGTAGAGCAAACACAAAATGCGGCAAAGAGATTCCTGCAATTGCTCATTGATCCTGTCGCCGATCAACTAGAATTCATATCCAATTGAGGCACCGAAGGTGCGCGTTGAGTCTCTGCTGGTACGGCAGGCGGCGGAACCACTTAGCGTATTATTGGGAATACCATCAGCCAAAGACGCATTACCATTGTTCACCCCTCTAAAACCACAGAAGTGCTCGTTGGTCAGGTTTTTACCAAACACTGAGATCTTGTACTGTTCATTACTGCCAAAACGATATGTGGCATTGGCATCAAGTAGTGTATAGGCCGGTTGGGTGCGTATGTTGCCGGTATTAGTGGTCGCATTCTGCAGGATACCTTTCAACATATCATCGGTGTGGCTGAGGCCCATGGTAAGGGTCAACATACCGCCATCGCCCATTGCAAAATCCTGCGTAGCGACCACGGAAAGGGAATAGGCAGGTGTATTTGAAAGCTCAGCCCCTTCAAAGAAGCGGGTGCTAGTCCCCGAATCCGTTACCTCGGATTTGAGCAGTGAGAATCCGACATCCAGATAGAAACCGCTGTTATTGGCATATTTCACATTGCCGTCCAGACCATAGATCTCCGAGGCCGGTGCGTTGTCCAGAGTAGGCATCCCGGTACTGGTTACAAATATCTGCAAGTTAGTGTAGTCATAATAGAACGCAGCCATATCCAACTGTATGCTGTTGTCATAAAAGGCTCCTTTATAACCCACTTCCCAGGCCTCCAGTGCTTCCGGTGCCAACTGCGCCTCGTCCAGGTCTTGGACGACATTGGCGGGTGGAACCAATGCAAAAGCAGCCCGTATATCCGCAGCCCCGCCTTTGAACCCTTTGGAATAGCTGGCATAGAGTAGTGAGTCCTCCGTTACCTTCCAGTCCAGCTTGATTGTATAGCCGACATCCTCATTCTCAACGATACGTCGCACCTGACGTCTGGTGTCATAACCATTCGCATCAAGAAAATTATCCGTTCCAGTCCCTGCAGCACAGTGGCCTTCAAGTGTCATCGCTTCTACGCACTGTGCGCGGACCAGGGCGTGAACATCCTCGGCGAATATCGGGCGATGATCCAATGAAGTGGAAGTTGGAGATGATGGCAAATAATCCGCGTTAATCTCCTCGTCGGACCAACGCACACCCGCCGTGAATGTGAATTGCTCAGTAAGATCGTACTCAATCTGACCGTATATGCCGAGATTTTCTTTCGTATGCTCCAGTTGCACATTGGGTATGCGAGCCCCGCCACCGATGCCCGGCGAGATTACGCCGGTAAAGGATTCGGCATTTTCATCCAGATAGTAAATGCCGCCAATCCAGCGCAACGGATCGTCAGCACTGGATACCAGCCGGGCCTCTATCTGATACGTGTCACGATCATCCGCTTGCTGCAGGTGTGCAAGGTTAAGGGGGGTACCATCCGTATCGTTCGCGGTCTCAAATTCCAGATTGTCGTAAGCACCAACCAGATGAAAGGCAGCCCAGCCAAAATCATGCTCCAGTTTGGCGTAAACCCCAATCGTTGAAACATCTTCATATCCGAAGTTTTGCGTCACATCTTCCCAACTGCTTGCTGAAGGATCCACCTGATCCCTTGCCGCCATAGCACCGTTACGGGTGTTGCGGGTTACGCAATCAGTGCCGGCTTCATAATCTATAATATTGTTGGTGAATTGATCACAGTTATCCGTCGGCATATCTGGATCACGCGTACCCACGGACTGTAATGCCGTTCCATTATTTTTGCTCTCGGAGCCGTGCAGATTAAACAGCAGATTTGTGTTCCCTGCCAGTTCCCAGGCTATCGCCGCGCGGTAAGCCAGCAGGTCGTCATCCCCATAGTCCACTCCGTTGGTAATGGATTCAAACGGGCCATCATGTTTGTTGTAGTGTATTGCGACTCTGCCGGCCATGTCTGTACCGAGATCAAAACCCAGTGCACCCTCAAGCCCCAAGTGATTATCATTACCGTATTGGACTTCCAGGTTGCCATTCGTCCCCGCGCCGATTTCGGGCTTTCTGGAAATATAGTTGACGGCACCGCCGGTTGTATTTAATCCGTACAAGGTGTTTTGCGGCCCCTTCAAAACTTCCACCCGCTCCATGTCAAACAGTGCGGCACGCGCATGAAAGCCGCTGGTCAGGGTAATATCATCAAAGTATTGACCTACGGCGGATGCCGATGTGAGATGAAAATCAGTTGTGCCGACGGCACGCAGGAAATAATTTCTGTTTGAACCACCCTGCTGGGTTAGATTTAACCCGGGCGTAATATCAACCAAGTCACTGGCATCATTCACGTTGAGTGACTCAAGCATCTCCCCGGTATAGGCGGTAACGGCTATTGGTACATCCTGCAATGACTCCGTCCGCTTTTGCGCGGTAACGGTGATCTCTTCCAACTGAGCAATACTGACAGAAGGTAGCAATAAAATAGCAAGTGCTACCATGAATGGTTTGTTGAATGACTGGATTTTTGCAAGTGCTTGCATCTTTATTCCCCCGTGGTTAAATCACAAATTTGCGGGAAATATGCGACAAGCGGCTATCCCAATCCATAGCGTAAATAGCTCATAAGCAAGCCCCCCGACAGACCGGCGATTTTAGCAAATCAATGCCGATAATGCAGGTTTTTGCCTCGTAAGCGGCTGAATTTAGCCGAAAAATAGCCGGTACTGTCGGCGTGTCCTGCCCTGTGGGATGGATACGGGGGGCGGATAAAGTGGCTATTTCGCCAGGGGTTTTCCCTCAATTGCTACAAAAAAGTTTGCCTCGGCAAAGCCTTCGCGGAGTTTTTTGGCTGCTTCGTATTCCTCCGAATACCAAAAGCTCTTTAGCGCGTCCATCGATTCAAATCTTTCTATCAGGAGGATGCCGGGATAATTCCATTCTCCTTCCAATACCTCAATATCTTCCTGTCGGGACAAGCCGAGCAATGTTGTCCCTCCTGCTTTTTGTGCCAAAGGGCGCACGGCTTTTTTGTAGGGGCCCATCTTGTCCGGATGGATCTCATTGACGCTGATGATCAAATATGCCGGACGCTTGGCCGACTCGTTTAGTGCCGCTTCCTTGTCTTCTTCATTCAGACCACACCCGGCGAGTAAAATATAAAAAGTCGTGATAAAAAAATAAGTAATAGTTTTCATTTTATTGGTTCCTCTTTGGTTTTTTCATAGCGGATTGAACAGTTGTTGCGATCTTATTGACCAATGTACGGATGTTATCCAGTTGATCGCCGGGGCCATTGCCGGAGACTGTGGCCACTTCGGTATCTGAAAGCCGGATAAAAATCTGGTAGTGAACATGGCTGTCGCCGATTGAAGCCAGAATTGAGATTGCCTCGTTGCCATTCAGGCTGAATGGTTTGGCATCCCTCGTGGCCTTTGCATCGGCGGCTACTTCAAGCGAGTGCAAGGTTGCCGTGGCCAGATCATGCAGAGACCGGACGCGTTTTTCTGCAAAATCTTCCATGGTAAGGTAGGGAAATATCTTGCTGACGGAGTAACAGGTGTCGGCATCCGGATCGAATCCGGGTTCCCAGAATTGTTTGTCAGTACTCGCTGCTATCCAGTCACTCTCGCCATCAATGACAACCCATCCTCTGGGGATCCGATAGCTGATTTTGTTATAAACACTGGTATGTTTCGTCTCAAGTTTGAGGTCTGTAACGGAGTTTGCGGCCACGGGGCTACAAAGGAGACCAACTCCTGCGAAAGAGATCAGGATCAACCTGAATGTTCCGGCAAGCGGTAACTGTTTCATTGGGGATACTCCGTATTTTTTCGCGGCATGGCCGCCCCTATATCGGACAGGTAGTCGTCCAGCCGCCGCTCCAGCGTTTTTGCGATTTGCGGATATTGCGCCGATACATCTGTGGTTTCACCAATATCGGTGACCAGATTGTACAGCTCGGTTTTCTCGTAGTGATAAAATTTGATCAGTTTGAATTCCCCCACCCTGATTGCCGACTGCGGCGTTGTTCCCTTCACTGCAATGTAGTGGGGGAAATGCCAGAACAGTGCCTCGCCGCGCGGACGCTTGACCTCATCCGCCACGCCCGTTAGCAACGGCAATAAATTGCCGCCCTCAATGCCCGGTGGTAGCTCTCCTTCACAGCCCGATATGGCGCAAAAGGTCGGCAACAGATCCCAACCGATGATCGGCACGGCACTTTCGCCGGGTGCTATCCCGGGGCCCAACACCATAAACGGTACGCGGATGCCGCCCTCATAAACCCAGGTCTTGCCTTCCCGCAAAGGTGCATTATTGGTTGATGGGTTGCGGATGTTTTTGCTGCCGCCGTTATCGGACATATAGAAAATATAAGTATTGTCGGCGATTCCCAATTCCTCCAGCGCATCCATAAGCCGACCCACGCTGGTATCAAGGTCCTCATTGAGGGCGGCATACACCGGATTGGAGTGGCGCACGCCTTTATCTTTTGCTTTGTATTTCGCCACCGTGTCACCCAGGGCACTCAACGGAACATGATTGGCATAGTGCGACAGCTGCATATAAAACGGCCGTCCTGAATTGACTTGCGATTTCATATAGGCAATCGCCCGCCCGGTAATGCCGAAAACATCTTTTGGATTGGGGTCGGCACTATGGGCGTTGAAATTATGATTGCCCGTGCTGCCGTCGTGGGTATCAAAGCCATGTCGCCCCGGGCCACCACCGCCGACATGCCATTTCCCGAAATGGGCTTTTGCATAATCTGTTTTGACGCGTTCGGTAATAATCTCCGCAATGGTGATCTCTTCTTCCGGCATACCCGGCACCGGTTGCGGCCCGATAAGTTTCTTGCCGGCGTAAAGGTCGGAGAAGCGCCGACCACCCGGCCGCGACTCGATGATGTCAGTGAAACCAAGCTGTTGCGGGCTTTTTCCTGTGAGCAGGCTTGCCCGTGAGGGGGTGCAGATTGGTGAAGGCGAGTAGCCTGCGGAAAATCGCAGGCTTTGTCGGGCAAGCCGATCAATGTTCGGGGTTTCGTAATAGTCACTTGCAGAATCTGCGATGTCGGAGTCCATGCGGATACCGAGATCGGTCCAGCCCTGATCATCAACGAGGATAAAGATGATATTGGGCGAGGCCTGCCAGTGTTTAAAACCGGGGAGTGCGACTACCAGTATCAGGGTTAGCAATTTGATAATTTTCATGGTATCAGTCTATATCAGATATAACGGTTCAGCACCAGTCTTGTGATTCGGGCAAAAAGGAATATACTTGCGCTTCAATATCCGGGCACAACAACATAGGGGATCACATGATAGAACACAATAAAATTGATGTTAATGGCTGGCACTGCATTATTTCCATAGCACTGCTTGCGGCAGTTGTACCCGCTGCCGTTGTGCTTGGCCCGATTGTTGTCGGGGCTTATGTTACCCAACTGGGTTTCAGCGAACAGCAAGCAGGGTATTTGATTGCCGCTGAGCTGGTGGGTGCCGGTCTTGCCACATTCGTCGCTTATTTTGCTGTTTCCCGTTTTAGCTGGCACCGTATTTTGTATTTCGCGTTGACGGCCTGTTTGTTGGGCAACCTGCTGTCAGCATTTCTGGTTGAGTATAACTTGCTGGTGCCCGTCCGCTTTGTCACCGGTCTGGCGGTTGGTAGCATTATGATAATGACTATTGTCATAGTCGGGATGACGCGCGATCAGGAACGCAATTTCGGATACTGGGCAATGGGGCAGGTGATATTTGCAGTGATTGGTTTTGCGGTATTACCCCATTTGATTCCGAAGTTTGGGATCGGCTCGTTCTTTATCGGTATGGCTATTGTGATGGTGCTGCTTTTGCTGTTTGTGGTGAAAAATCTTCCGGCTAGTGGCACGGCACAACATCAACTTGGTCTGGGCGGTCTGCCCCCGGCGGCGAAGCAACTCGCACCGGTTAGTCTGCTAGCCTTGTTATTATTCTACATTGGCATTGGCAGTGTCTGGGCTTATGTGGAACGGATTGGCGCGCAAGCCGGTCTGGCCCCGGACTTTATCGGCTATGTGCTTTCCGGCTCATCCGTTGTCGGCGTGTTGGGGGCATCTCTCGCCACATTCCTGAGCACCCGCTTTGGACGATTGTTGCCGCCGCTCTTCGGTTATCTAATGATCGGTGTAACTATCGCAATGTATTTCGGTACCCCGACAGCCCTGATCTTTGCCGTCGCTTCACTGCTGTTCAAGTTTGCCTGGTGGTTTATTTCTCCTTACCTGCTGGCGAATATGACCTCACTGGATCCATCGGGGCGTATTGCCATTTTGACAAACTTTGTGATTGGTGTTGGTCTCGGCTTTGGGCCGGCGATCGCGGCGTGGTTGCTTGGCCCTGAGGCCGAAACCACATCGGGCAATCTGGATTACTCAAAAGTGATTTATCTCGGTGTCAGTTGCGTGAGTTTATCCATAGTGCTTCTTATCCCGATTATAAGATATAACTCTGGTAGTGAGCGGGTGGGTAGTGCGTCCGACATCTGATCGGGCTGATACCGGAGTTGCCGAATGAGTGATCTGATTACTGAGCTGGAGCGTATTGTAAGGCCCGGTGGTCTTGTTATGGAAGATGATTTGCGTTCCCGCGCCGCTTCAACCACAGATGTTACGCCACATGCCGCCATAGCATTGGTGCGGCCGAAAACGACGGAAGAATTATCAAAAATTATGGCCTTGTGTCATCAACACGGTCAGCCGGTCGTTGTTCAGGGAGGTTTGACGGGGCTGGTTGGCGGTGCCGTGGCCGGTAAAGACGAGTTGGCCATCTCGCTGGAACAGATGAATGAGATTGAGTCAATTGATACCGCCGGGCGAACGATCACCGTTGCCGCCGGCGTTACCATTCAGTCTGTTCAGGAAAAAGCCGCGGAGAATGGATTACTGTTTCCCGTTGATTGGGGCGCGCGGGGTTCTGCGATGGTCGGCGGGGCGATTGCCACGAATGCAGGTGGTAATAGTGTGCTGCGTTTTGGAATGATGCGGGAGCAGGTGCTTGGTCTTGAAGTGGTGCTTGCTGATGGCACTATTCTGACATCAATGAATACCTTGCTTAAAAACAATGCCGGTTATGATCTGAAACAATTATTTATTGGGAGTGAGGGAACGCTCGGCATTATTACCCGTGCCGTTTTCAGACTGCAATCCGCTCCGCAAAGTTATCTGACAGCCCTTGTGGCGGTTAGTACATTTGCTAATGTTACGGATTTGCTCGGAAGGCTGGCAACGGATCTTGCCGATGCGCTCAGTGCTTATGAGGTAATGTGGCAGGAGCACTATGAGATGGTGGTTGAAGAAGGGGGACACCAGTGGGTGTTGCCTGCGGGCTATCCGTATTACATTGTTATTGAAATGATCGGTGCGCATCCGGACACAGACGCCGAGCGGTTTGAATCCGTACTTGCCGCGGCGATGGAGGCCGAACTTATCACTGATGCCGTGTTATGTAGCTCGCACTCCCAGCGCGATGCGGTATGGGGAATACGTGAAGATGTGGATACCTTTATGCGTGTTCTGCATCCGCCAATTCCGTATGATGTCAGCTTGCCGATTACCGCAATGGAACCTTATGTTGTAAAGGTTCGTGCGGAAATGCACCGGCGTTTTCCGCAGGCCAGGGGAACGGCTTTCGGACATCTGGGGGATAACAATCTGCATTTTTGCTGGAGTGTCGGGAGTGATGCGCCTGAGGACATAGCGGAAGTATCCAGGATCGTGTATGAAAATTTGCTTCCATTTAACGGCTCTGTATCGGCGGAGCACGGGATCGGATTGGCGAAACGAAAATATCTCGGCTATTCGCGTAGCGACGAAGAAATTCACTGGATGAAGCAGTTGAAGCGTTTGTTTGATCCGGATAATCTTCTTAATCCCGGGCGTATTATTGATATTGAGTAGCGGTTTGTCCTGTCATTAGAAGGGGCTATTCTAAAAAGGGTGATAACCCGCTATGCCAACCGGATAACTCCACAGGCTGTGCCCGGCGGTGATGTATAGTGTTTTGTTATCAGCCCCGCCGAATGTGACATTGCTCACCGTGTCCATTGGAATAGCAATGAAATTGAGCAGTTTTCCTTGCGGTGAAATGATATAGATGCCGGCCTTGTAAGTCTTTGCAGTTCTATTTGGCATAGGCGTATTGAGCCCTGCGGCAATATAAAGATTGCCCTGAATGTCAATTGCCATTCCATCCGGCCCGCGTTCCGTCCCCCAGTCAAAGATCACTTTTTTGCTGTCAATGGCAACATCGCCGTTTTTATTCAGCTCAAAGCGCACAATTTTCCGCGCACCACCGGCCTTGTTGTTGTTCTCCGCAACATACAGATATTGATCCCCGGGTGAGATGATTATCCCGTTGGGAATGTCAATCTCATGTGTCAAGACACGGCTTACACTCCCATCCTTATCAACGCGATACACACCATCAACAATTTTGCCATCGGCATCACGCTGTGCGGCATTTTGCCGATTACGATAGGCCGGATCCGTAAAGTAAATTCGCCCCGCCGTATCAATGGCAAGATCGTTGAGGGAATTGAAAGGATGACCGTTGAACTCGTCGGCCAACACATCAATTGAACCATCCGGGTTCTCCCGCACCAACCGCCCGTTCGTTTCGGCCATGATCAGCCGCCCCCGGCTATCGTAAAAAAGACCGTTAGCGCGACCGGAGGGTGTTAGATATACCTTGGCACCACCGCCCTTCTCCCAGCGCATAATCCTGTTGTTGGGAATATCGGTGAACAAGATGGAGCCGTCTGCTCGCGCAACAGGTCCTTCAACAAAGGCAACCGATGTCTCCCGTTTTAGCCCGCCACCACCTGTCGGCGGGTGAAACTCCCGCACCGGTTTTTCGGGTTGCACGCCGAGGGTTTTGCTCATCATCGCCACCCAGTGATAGTGGGTGACAAGGGTAATCATTACCATGATGTCCTGAACAGAATAGTATTCCCTGAGTGTTGCCCAAACCTCGTCTTGAATAAATGCGTCCCTGACCAGTTGATCCGTTGCCTTGAGCAAGGTGCGATCAAGTTCATTCCAGCCCGGTGCTGCTGCTCCGAGCTTGATGCGCTCAACATCTTCCGGGCTCCACCCCGCCGCGAGGGCCTTGTCATAATGGCGCGACCATTCATAGCGACCCTGATAAAGCCATGCGGCCCTTAAAATGATCAACTCTCTTTGCTGATCCGGAAACTCCGGCGCCCTGAATACCCGATCACCCATCGGAATATATGCGGCCGTCAATTCCGGGTGATGCATCAGGGTTCGGAATAAATTTGACTGTGCCCTTTTTGGTAACGGCTCCCCTTCGGTTGCTCCCAGCAACTCTTTTTGCCGGGCATCCATTTCCGATACCGGGATGGGCACAACTCTCGGTTCAGCGAGGTGGTTATCGGAGCTGTTGTTCTGTGTGCCGGAAAACGACTCCTGTTGTGAAACAGTGGAGTCACACGACAGCAAGCCGATCAGTGATCCCATGCTGACACAAAGCAATGCCCGGAATGTCATAATCGTTCTAATTTTTAATCGCATTTTGTTCCTCCCGGTTAAGCGGATTTTCGGGATATTCCGCATCTCGTGGGGCCTTTGGTCAGGCGGCTGCCACGCTGAGTAAATCATTGTAGCATTAGCCGCAGTGCGGGCGATCAAAAATGACGCAAAATGCTTATCCGGTGTGGCCGAAGAAATTTTTGAAACTGCTAATTCAAAAGTTTTGCGCTATGATAGGGCTTCGCTGCAATCGTATCAGGAGCCGGTAACTTATGTTTATCAAGAAATACTGTCCCGGGTTGTTGAGTTTCGTTTTGGCATCGGCGGGCTTGCAGGCCGCATACGCGCAAAACAATCCGGATCAACTGCTGTGGGGCGATGTTCATCTGCATACCAATTTGTCCTGGGATGCTTACTATATGGGAAACCAGACGGCGGGGCCGGAAGTCGCCTATCGCTTTGCCAAGGGATTGCCGGTTATTCATCCGTTCCATCGCACCAAGGTCAAAATAACCAAGCCGCTGGACTTTCTCGCAATCACCGATCACTCCGAATTTTTGGGGCTTCCTTACAGTTTGATAATTGACAAGGATGAGCGCATGACATCCACACGGTTGGGGAAGCACATCGCTGATATTTACCATAGCGGCGGGCCGGGTGCGGAAGCCCTGGTGACGATGATTATTGCATTTCAGACCAGCTTGTTACCCCCGCCGGGCTCTGATGAAGAAAATGCCGCCTCCAGATTTCCGCCACCGCCGCCGCAGGTCAGCCAGGAAGTTGTGGATTGGATGCTGGCCAATCCCGATCTGTGGGATGAGTTTTTTAACCGGGATGTGATGCGTAACAACTGGGAGTTGCTCATTGACGCCGCCGAGCGGCATTATGAACCGGGGAAATTCACCACCTTGATCGGGTGGGAATATTCACCTCAGGCAAACGGTGGCAATCTTCATCGGGTTGTATTGACACCCGCCGATGGAGAGACGGCAAAAAAAATTCGACCGTTTTCTTTCATGGACAGTGATGATCCGGAAGATCTGTGGGACTGGCTTGAGGAAACCAGTGAGGCAACGGGAGCCAGGTTTGTTGCGATTCCGCATAACTCCAACCTGTCCAAAGGTACAATGTTTTCACGCACCCGGCTGAACGGTGAGCCGATTGATAAAAATTATGCCCGTCAAAGAGCGGTTTGGGAAACTGTTGCAGAGGTTACGCAGATGAAAGGCGATTCGGAAACGCATCCGCTATTGTCCCCCGATGACGAATTTGCAGATTTTGAATTTTTCGCCCATGAGTTGGCGTCTTTTAAGGACGATATCAAAGTGCCGCCGGTGACGCAGGCGGATTACCTACGCCCCGCACTCAAAACCGGCCTTGAACTGGAAAAGGAACTGGGGGTCAATCCGTTCAAGCTGGGCATGATCGGATCGACTGACGGGCATAATGCATTGGCCTCAACGGAGGAGGCAAATTTTTATGGCAAGTTTGGTGAAGGTACGATACCCGAGGAATCCGGGAATCCGGTTGCTGATTTTTCCGGTTACACGAACTGGGAATTTTCCAGTTCCGGGTTGGCTGCGGTATGGGCAAGGGACAATACTCGTGAAGAGGTGTTTGCCGCATTCCGCCGAAAAGAAGTTTATGGAACCACCGGGCCCAGGATTGGCCTGCGTTTTTTCGGTGGCTACCGGTTCAGTAAAAATGATGCCCGTGCGAAAAATTTGGCCGGGCGGGGCTATGCCAAAGGTGTGCCTATGGGGGGAGACTTGTTGCCGTCTCCGCGGGCAAAGGCTCCGCGTTTTTTGATACAGGCAGTGAAGGACCCGGCCGGTGCCAATCTTGACCGCGTGCAAATTATTAAAGGATGGCTGGATGAAAACGGTGCCGCCCATGAGAAGGTATTCAATGTGGTGTGGGCCGGTGATCGCAAGCCGGATAGTAACGGTGCCCTTCCTGCAGTCGGCGATACCGTGAACCGTGCAACCGCCGATTATAGCAATGACATCGGCAGTGCTGAGCTCACTACTGTCTGGATCGATCCGGAGTT
>JBPCXW010000038.1:0-3078 GCA_051008185.1 Gammaproteobacteria bacterium | reverse complement strand
CGCTACGATCGTCGGCGTTCAACTTTTTGATGTAGATGAGATCACACTGACACAACTGATACATCAGACAAACGACAAACTGGAACTTTTACCAAAGTCCGTTCGCAAAAAATTAACCGCCGGCAGTGTCAAAGAAGACCAACACGAATAGCTCCCCCCTTGCTTTTGCGGTGAATAGGAGTAATAATCACCACAAGTGTTGCGGTGATACCTAATAATTTCAACTATTTATACCTAAAACTATGACTAAAAAGACGACCACACCCACGTTTGATGTTGATGCGCTTGCGCAGGAATATGCTGACAAATCGCCGCAGGATATTCTGGCTCTGGCGGTGGAGAGCTTTGACAAGCTGGCCATTTCTTTCAGTGGTGCGGAGGATGTGGTGCTGGTGGATATGGCTACCCGGATCAAACCGGATATTGAGGTGTTTTCTCTGGATACCGGCAGGTTGCATCCGGAGACTTATCGGTTTTTGCAGGCGGTCAGGGAGCATTACCGTATTGAACTGGAAGTGTTGTCGCCTGATGTTGCGGTGTTGCAGGACTTTGTTAAACACAAGGGGTTGTTCAGTTTTTATCAGGACGGGCACCGGGAATGTTGCAGTATCAGGAAGGTGATGCCCTTGCGGCAGAAACTGTCCGGGCTGAGTGCCTGGGTAAGCGGGCAACGGCGGGATCAAAGCCCGGCTACCCGTACCAATGTGTCGGTGCTTGAACGTGATGCCGCCTTCTCCACTGCTGATAATGAACTGGTTAAATTCAACCCGCTGGCTTGCTGGAGTTCCAGTCAGGTGTGGGATTATATCCGCGCCAATGATGTGCCTTACAACGAATTGCATAACAAGGGTTTTATCAGCATCGGTTGCGAGCCTTGCACCCGGGCTGTGTTGCCCAATCAACATGAGCGTAGCGGGCGCTGGTGGTGGGAAGTGGAGACACTGAAGGAATGCGGCCTGCACCTGCCTGACCCGGAGTAATGTAGCCCGCTTAGTACTCCGGCAATTGCAGGTCGCTGAACAGGGCCTCCAACTCCTGGCTGTTTTTTGTCCGCATCGCCTTTTCCGTTACTTCCGCCGTGAGGTGGGGGGCAAACTGTTCAATAAAATCATACATGAAACGGCGCAGATATACCCCGCGCCGAAAACCGATGCGGGTGGTGCTGGCTTCAAACAGATGGCTTGCATCCAGGGCCAGCAGGTCCGCATCCAGTTTTGGATCGTAGGCCATGCTGGCGATGATGCCTATGCCCATACCCAGTCGCACATAGGTCTTGATCACATCCGCGTCCGCTGCGGTGAATACTACTCTGGGTTGCAAACCGGCGGCGTTGAATGCCTGATCCAGTTGTGAGCGGCCGGTGAAACCGAACACATAAGTCACGATCGGATAGTCGGCGATGGACGGCAGGTCCAGCCTGGACAGTTTTGCCAGCGGGTGATCTTTTTGGACGATGACGCTGCGGTTCCAGCGGTAACAGGGCATCATGATCAGGTTCTCAAACAATTCCAGTGCCTCTGTCGCGATAGCAAAATCAACGGTGCCGTTGGCGGCCAGTTCGGATATTTGCATCGGTGTGCCCTGATGCATGTTGAGCGTCACCTCACTGTACTTTTCGCGGAACGCACCAATCACGGCGGGTAGCACATAGCGGGCTTGCGTATGGGTGGTGGCGATGGACAGGGCGCCCGTATCCTGTGCGGAGCATTCGTCGGCGACTCGCCGTATGTTTTCTATCTTGTCCAGCACTTCAATGGCCATCGCGATGATGGCCTTGCCGGCCGGTGTGATCTCGCTGAGATGTTTGCCGCGACGCTGGAAAATTTTTACCCCCAGTTCCTGCTCCAGCATGCTGATCTGTTTGCTGATGCCCGGCTGGGATGTGTGGATATTCTCGGCAGTCAGGGAGACATTGAGATCGTACCGGGCCACTTCCCGGATATAGCGTAATTGTTGTAGTTTCATCTTTATAAGGTTTGATTATAAAAATATATGAAATAATTACTTTTGATTATACCGAGGCCTGTAATAAGGTAGCAAGCTGAATTTTCAGGCATCTATCAATATGGACCTCGCACTCACACTATCCGGCTTCATTGTAGGCTTTATTATCGGGCTTACCGGGGTTGGTGGCGGCTCACTTATGACACCGATTCTGGTGCTGGTGTTCTCCGTCCAGCCTGCCGTGGCGGTCGGGACAGACCTGTTATATGCCGCCATCACCAAGAGCGGCGGCATCTTTGCCCATCATGCGCGTAAAAACATCAACTGGCAGGTGGTCGGGTTGCTGTCGCTGGGTAGTGTCCCGGCGACCCTGATCAGCATCGGCGTCATCAAGTGGTTGCATGTGCAGGGGATTGATTACGATCATCTGATTACCAGTATTCTGGGAGTCGCCTTGTTGCTGACCGCTTTGGCGATCATATTCAAAACCCATATCATCGCGTTGGGCGAGAAGGAGCAATTTGCCGGGATACAGGCCGGCCGTGATCGCTGGGCCGCGCCTGCTACTGTTCTGGCGGGGGCGATCATCGGGGGTCTGGTCAGTTTTTCTTCGGTCGGTGCCGGTGCTTTGGGGGTGGCTATCCTGTTCTTTCTTTATCCTCACATGCAGGCCATACGTGTGGTCGGGACTGATCTGGCGCATGCGGTGCCGGTTACGGCGATAGCCGGGATTGGACACTGGCATGTGGGAACGGTGGATTTTTCGCTGTTGCTGATGCTGATTATCGGCTCCCTGCCCGGCATCTATCTCGGCAGCCGTGTGGGTACCGGCCTGCCGGAAAAATACCTGCGGACGATCCTCGCTACGGTGTTGTTGCTGATCGGCGGCAAACTTGCCATTGCGGCGGTGTGAAGCTGCCCCGGTAGTTTGTCAGTCCTTTTCTTCGGTGCGCTTGTATTTATCTATCATTGCTGCCAGTTGATCTTTCAGTAGCAACTTCTTTTTTTTCATTTCTTCAAGCGTGGAATCATCTACGGAGCCTGTGCCTGAACTCGCTTCATCAACCTGTTGATTTAAATCGGTATGCTTTGAGTAGAGGCGTTGGAAGTTACTGTCCTCGGCGAGTAATACAT
>JBPCXW010000037.1:0-15353 GCA_051008185.1 Gammaproteobacteria bacterium | reverse complement strand
TTCCACCACGGTAGTTTGATCTCGGGCAGGGTAAAGTCGCCGGCGATAACCGGGATCAGGGCGACCTTATCCCGCCGTATCGCGGTACTGCCGGTGGCGTTTTTGCGGGTCTCCAGTTGCGGCTGATCAGGATACTGTTTGAAACTGCCGTCCAGGGCACCCTCCAGCACCGGCAACTGACTCGCGGTCAGACCGGTAACGGTGATATTCAGCGTGCGTGTAACAGGCTCACCGACTTGCATCGTTGACGGATCTTTGGACCATTGCTCGGACAACTCAACACGAGCGGCCGGCAACCAGTGTGCACCGGGGAAAGCCGCGGGAATGGGTTTGACGTTCAACTCCACCGCCGCCGAACGCCGTATGATATGCTCCCGCTGCTTCCTGCCGCCGACATTCCTGTCCACCTGCCCCTGAAACACGGCAGGCTTGAATTTCAGGCGGCCACTCTCCTGTGGATATATCGCAAAGTTTCTTTCCAGCACATGATAACGCCGGTTGCCGATAACGGTTTCATATTTACTGTCCTGCTCCAGATGTTCGGTAATAGCCCGGCCTGATTCCAGTTCCGGCCCGGTCAGGGTCGCGTTGGGTGTCCCCACCGCACGATACAGTTTCACTTTCGCCATCAGTTGCTGCTGCACATATACTTGCTGCGGATTGACCTTGAGTTCAACAAAGACATCATCCTGTTGTTGCCCGGCCTGCCCGGCCCGGGATCGTTTGACGACGACAGATGCCGCCGGACTCCTGTCCTTGCCGAAGGCAACCGGCGGAATGGGGATGTTGCCGTCACGCAATGCAAACACACTCAATTTCCATGTCTTGATGTTGTGTATCCTGGAATTGACGATGCTGACATTGCTGATGGAACTCTGCGACAGGATGCGAAAGTCTTTCTTCAGCGGGGCAAAATCGGGGTTGCCGTCAAGATCACCGGTTGCCTCAAAGATAAGGTGAAAGGATTCTTCCAGCGTCGCCGGGTTGCGATCAGGCCGGACGGTAATGTTCGCCGCCATGGCCGTCGTGATCGGCAACAACAGCAGACACGGCAAGGCCCATCGCATCGTACGCATCACCAGGATTTCTCCTGCTCCTTGCCCTGTTTCTGTTCGCGCCCGTATTGATACCTGAACTTGCGCCGCAACAGCCCGGACGGATCATCAGGGATACGCCGCAACCATTGCTCGGTTGCCAGCTGTGCCTCATCAACCTGCCTGTCATCGGGTTGCTGTGCCTGCTCCGGGTCTTGCTGATCGTCTTCGTCTTCGGCTTCCTCACCCTGCTGAGCGGCGGACTGTTGCTCATCCGCCTCCTGATCCGGCTGTTGCTCATCTTGTCCGGCCTGTTGTTGCTCGCCTTCTTCACCTTCCTCACCTTCCCCGCTATCAGCCTGTTGACTCTGCTCACTGTCCTGCTGCTCCCCCTGTTGTTCCTGTCCCTGCTGTTGCTCACCTTCCTGCTCTTCCTGCTCACCTTGCTCACCCTGTTGTTGTTGCTGTTGTTGCTCCTGTTGCAACTGCTGCTCCATCAAAGCCTTGTTGAACAACGCATCTTCATGTTGCGGGATCTGCTCCAGCACCTTGTCATAAGCCGCTATCGCATCCTCATACCGCCCCAGCCGGGCCAGCGCATTACCGCTGTTATACACACCGCCAACAGTGTCCGCGCCCCGCAGTTGTTTCAATGCGTCGGCATAGTCTCCGGCGCGATAGGCCGCGGCCGCCTTCCAGTCCTTGTCTTTGAACAAGGCCGCCGCCTCTGCATAGTCGCCGTCCTGCATGATCTGTTCGGCCTGTTGATCCGGTGTCAGCCACAGATCACGCCAACTGAATGCCATCGCCTGATCCGGTATCGGCAACAGGAACAAAACCATCACCAACAAATAACCCTTCCTGAAACCCAGAGCGGCCAGCGGCAACAACAACAGTAACAACCAGGGGCCGTGTTCGTACCAGACATCGGTCTTGAGCTCCGTGTTCTCCTCCCCCTGCGCCACCGGCCCCTGCGAGAAGAATCGCAACAATGCCTGCACATCGCTGTCTTCTTTGTCCAGTCTTTGATAGATACCGCCACCGAGGGCGGCCAGTTCCCGCATCGCCCGTTCATCCAGTGCCGGGATAATGATCTCGCCTCTGGCATCTTTCAGGAAACTGCCGTCGGCAAGCGGTACCGGCACACCATGCCGGGTGCCCACACCCAATACGGAAAGCTGGAACCCTTGCTGCTGCAACTCGGCAACCGCCTGCTGACTGTCCTGCACGACAACTTCATCAGTGATCAGCAATACATGGCCGCGGTTCAAACCCGTCTGTTGCAACAAACCCTGCGCCTTGCCAATCGCCGCCCGCGTCTGGTTGCCCCAGACCGGCATGATGTCCGGGTTCAGTGCGTTCAGTTGTGATTCAATCGTGTCTATGTCGTCGGTTAGCGGTGTCACGACAAAGGCATCACCGGCATACACCAGTAGCGCGGTCTGCCCTTCGGTGCGCGCGGCAAGCAGGTCGCTGATCTTGAACCGGGCCCGGCTGACGCGATTGGGGCTGACATCGGTCGCATCCATGGAGCGACTCAGATCCAGTGCGATGACCAGCGCGTTCTCGCCGCTGAACACCGGCTGCGGCAGTTTTTTCCACGCCGGCCCGGCCAGTGCCAGGATGGCCAGTGTGCCGGACAATGCGATCAACAACAGGTGCAGGCGTCGACCCCGTGCCGCACCGCCGGTCAGGATGTGTGGTAGTAATTCGGCATCGCAAAAGGCCTCCCAGTTGCGGTTGCCCAATTTCCGCCCCAGCATATTGCGGATTACCAGCAACAACGGGATGAAGGCCAGTAACCAGTAGGGTCGCAGGAAATGGAAATACTCAAGCAGTGGCATCAGCGGCCTCCGCGCAAGCGGTATACCGCCAGGGCCGCGGCCAGCACAAACGCCAGCCCCAGCGGCCAGTAATACATGGATTTTCTGGGGCGGAACTTTCTGACATCCTGTTCCACCGGTTCCAGTTCATCAAGCAGGGCGTAGATATTTTCCAGCTCACCCAGATCGCGGGCGCGGAAATAACGGCCGTTTGTCAGGCGCGCTATCTCCTGCAAAGTGGGTTCATCCAGATCCGCCGACGGATTGACCGTGCGCGTGCCGAACAGATTGCGAATCTGTGTCTCGTCGGCACCCACCCCGATGGTGTAGATCTTAAGACCATGTTGTGCCGCCAGTTCCGCCGCCGCCAGCGGTTGCACCGCACCGGCGGTATTGGCACCGTCGGTCAGCAGGATCACAATGCGATTGGTCTCGGCGCGATCACGCAGGCGTTTTACCGCCAGACCGATGGCATCACCAATGGCCGTGCGCTTGCCAGCCAGACCGATTTCAGACTCATTGAGCAAGATAGCAACCGTATCCCGATCAAAGGTCAGCGGCGTTTGCAGATAGGCCTGATCGCCGTACAGGATCAAACCGATCTTGTCGCCCACCCGCCGCTCAATAAATTGACCGGCGACAAACTTGGTGGCGGCAAGCCGGGTAACCCGCCGACCTCGTAACACAAAGTCAGTCTCACTCATGCTTTGTGATAAATCCACCGCCAGCATTAATTCGCGCCCGCTAACCGGGAACTCAATAAAGTCACCCAGCCACTGCGGTCGCATCGCCGATGCCAGTAGCAACAACCAGATGGCCGTCAATAACCATGCCCTGCCGTTGCTGAACGGATGTGCCCGGGCCGTCGCCACGGAGCGGGAAAAATCCTGCAAAAAAGGTACCCGCAAGGCCGCCTCCCGGTTGGCCTCGGACGAACGGGTGAAGCGATACACCAGATAAGGCAGGGGCAATAACAGCAACAACCAGGGCCACTGAAAATGAATCATGATCGTTTGCCCCGCTGTTGTCCGGCCACTGCTTCTATCCATTGCTTACATAATCCCAACAAGGTCTGCGCCTGTTGTTGCGGCACCTCTCTTTGGTAAGGTGCGTCCAGCATGATTTTTCCATCTTCGGTGGCGAACAGTGATCGCCGGCCCTGCTGATCCAGAAACTGTAACCAGTCTTTACCGGCCAAGCCGGCACTGTCCTGACGCGGAAACAAACTGATGGCCAGACGCCGTAACAACACAGATACCGCCTGCACGGTTGATTTTGCATCTTGCCCGGTATCAAACTGCTGTTGTATCGCGGCAAACTCAAGCCGTGCCATAGTGATCGCGGCATAGCGTATGCGCTCATTGCGTTTGTGCCAATAAAACAGCCCCGCCGCGAGTGCCATAAGTAGCCCCGTCAGTAACCACCAACCGGGCGCGACAGGCCACCAGAACACCGCCTCCGGCAGGTGAATATCCCTGAGCGGCAGGGCTGCCGGGTCCGTCATGCCTGTCATCGGGCCGACCGCCCCCAGGCGGCACTCAGAACAGTAAATGGATCATCACGGGTCATACAATCAACAAGACGCAGGCGATTGGTTTCCGCCAGCGTTTGCAGTTGTTGTCGGCGCAGTTGAAACTGTTGCTGGTACGCCTGCACCAGACTGTTGTCATAAGTGTCCAGTAAAAACTCCTCCCTGCCGTCGGTCATTTTATAACGCCCTGCCGGTGGCAAACCGCTTTCCAGTTGATCATGGATAAACAACATACCGACATCGTTATGTCTGCATAATCTGCTGAGTTGCACCTCCGCCGCCGCATCAAGTTGCCGGAAATCGCTGAATAAAAAAATCAGACTGCCGGGGCGGGCGACACGGCGCAGGCGTCGCAGGGCATGTTCCAGCGGATACTGCCACTCAACCGGGGTCGCGGCATCGCGTCCATTATGTTGCCGCACAATCTGATTGATGAACCGCAACACCGCCGTCTTGCCGCGCCCGGGTTTGATCTCGTGATGATCGGCATCTGAAAATATCAGGCCGCCTACCCGATCACCTTGTTGCAAGGCACTCCAGGCGATCATGCTCGCCAACTCCGCGGCCAATACCGATTTGAACCTGCCCTGAGTGGCAAAAAACATCGCCAGACGTAAATCAATCCAGAGGAACACCGGACGCTCGCGTTCTTCGCGAAATAATTTGGTGTGGGTCTTGCCGGTGCGAGCGGTTACCCGCCAATCTATGTTGCGTATATCATCGCCGGGTTGGTAGGGCCGTGATTCATCAAACTCCATCCCCCTGCCCTTGAATGACGATTGATATTCACCGCTCTGCCGCGCCTTAATCCGGCTGCCTTGCAACGGCAACAACGCGGCCTGTCGCCGCAGTCTTATCAGGCCCGGCACTGAAACCTGTACTGCTGTGTTGGCCTCGGTCTGCATCAGGGTACGGCGATTCGGGCGATCAGTTCCTGCACGACTGTATCAGTGGTTATGCCTTCGGCCTCCGCCTCATAGTTCAGTATCAGGCGATGTCGCATCACATCAAACGCGATGGCCTGAATATCTTCCGGGCTGACAAAATCGCGATCATTGATCCAGGCGTGGGCGCGGGCACAACGGTCCAGGGCGATGGTCGCGCGCGGGCTGGCACCATACTGTACCCATTGCGCCAGATCGTCGCCGTAGCTTTCAGGGCGACGGCTTGCCAATACCAGTTGAATCAGATACTGCTCAAGATTGTCGGCCATATAGATATCCAGCACCGCCTCGCGGGCGGCAAACACACTGGCCTGACTGACGGCCGGGAATACATCGGGTTGTTGATCCTGATGTGATTCCCGTCTGACCAGTCGCAGTATGGCCTGCTCGGCCTCCGCCTCCGGGTAGTCAATCTGCACATGTAACAGGAAACGATCCAGTTGTGCCTCCGGCAACGGATAGGTGCCTTCCTGTTCAATCGGGTTTTGTGTCGCCATGACCAGATACAGATCCGGCAATGTGTAGGTCTCCCTGCCGACCGTGATCTGTCTTTCCGCCATCGCCTCCAGCAACGCCGACTGTACCTTGGCCGGTGCCCGATTCACCTCGTCCGCCAAAATCAGATTATGAAACAGCGGCCCCTGCTGAAAATGGAACGAACCTTCTTGCGGACGGTAGATCTCGGTGCCGGTCAGATCGGCCGGCAACAGATCGGGCGTGAATTGCACCCGGTGAAAGTCCGCATCAATGCCTTCTCCCAGCACTTTGATCGCGCGGGTCTTGGCCAGCCCCGGTGCCCCTTCCACCAGCAAGTGCCCATCGGCGAGCAGGGCAATCAATAATCTATCCACCAGTCTTTCCTGACCGATGATTTGAGCGGTGATATAGTTTCTTAATCGCTGGATTTCTGCTTGTGTTGACATAGTTTCAGTCCTTAGCTGAATGATGACCCTGATTTATGACCCTGACACCTTGTGATAATTCACCCTTGCAAGACCTCGTTGCCCGTGTATTGTAGTTTCTCCGGATTAAATAACAATCCCTTGTAACGGATCAGTACTTACTCAGCAATGTCCCCCCACCGGAGCCACTACGGGCTACGCCCTTGTGCCACCGGCTCCCCCTCCAGGGGGGAGATATTCGTGTCGGTGTTATTGCTCCCCCCCTTAGGGGGAGCCAAAGGAGGCGAAGCCTGCTTTGGTGGGGGGCGGGGCGACCCCTTGCCATTGTTGTCTCAACTGTTAATGATCCGGGGCCGTCGGTACCGGTTATATTTGCCCTGCACGCCTCTTTTGAGTAGGCTGTATCGCACTCGCGAGCATAATCCTGAGCTGATAGCAAATGAAAAAAGTCTATAGCAATGAGTTGTTACCCCTGGCCGGTCATGTGCAGGGCCTGCTACAAAGCAACGGTATTGCCTGCCTGATTAAAAACCAGAATCTCGGCAGCGCGATGGGGGAAATTCCGCCACAGGAATGTTGGCCGGAGGTATGGATATACCACGCCGAAGATTACGACGAGGCCATGCGTCTGGTGGATCTGGTGACCGGCAGCGCAAACGAGGGGCAGACAATATGGAACTGCCAATGCGGGGAGGAAAACGGCGCGACATTTTTTTCCTGCTGGAACTGCGGGGCGGAGCGGATCGTCCCCACCACCTGAGCCTGCATTTTTTACGAGCATTTACCGATAATACCGTTATAATGAGCGGTATCCCTGAACAAATTACCGACACATAATGGCTGATAAAAAAACTGACATTGACCCTACGGAGACGCAGGAATGGATAGAGGCACTGGATTCCGTCATTGCCCTGGCAGGAACTGAGCGCGCCCATTACCTATTGCAACAACTCATCGCCAAGGCCAGGAAATCCGGTGCCTACCTGCCCTACTCCGCCAACACGGCTTATCTGAATACCATTCCCCCGTCGCGGGAAGAACGCTCCCCCGGTGACCCCGGCATGGAGTGGCGCATCCGCAGTCTGGTACGCTGGAACGCGCTGGCGACTGTGGTCAAGGCCAATCGCGCCAACCCGGAGTTGGGCGGACACATAGCCAGTTTCGCTTCATCGGCTACCCTCTACGATGTCGGCTTTAATCATTTCTTTCGTGCGGCCACCGATGACCATGGCGGCGATCTGGTTTTTATTCAGGGACACTCCGCCCCCGGGGTTTATGCCCGCGCCTATCTCAATGGGCAGATTACCGAACAACAACTACTCGGCTTCCGTCAGGAAGTGAATGGCGACGGCCTGTCTTCCTATCCGCACCCCTGGTTGATGCCCGACTTCTGGCAATTCCCGACCGTGTCCATGGGTCTGGGGCCGCTGATGGCGATCTATCAGGCCCGTTTCATGCGCTATCTGGAACACCGGGGCATGATCAAAGCCGACGACCGCAAGATCTGGGCCTTCATGGGAGACGGCGAGATGGACGAGCCGGAATCCAAGGGTGCCATCGGGCTGGCGGCCAGAGAGAAACTGGATAACCTGATCTTTGTCGTGAATTGCAACCTGCAACGTCTGGATGGCCCGGTGCGTGGCAACGGCAAGATCATTCAGGAACTGGAGGCCGACTTTCGCGGGGCCGGCTGGAATGTGATCAAGGTGATATGGGGATCGTATTGGGACCCGTTGATCGCCCGCGATCTGGACGGCAAGTTGCAAAAGCTGATGGAGGAAACCGTTGATGGTGAATATCAGGCCTACAAGGCAAACGATGGTGCCTATGTGCGGGAAAACTTTTTCGGCAAACACCCGGAGCTGAAGGCACTGGTGGCCAATATGTCTGATCAGGACATCTGGCGCCTGAACCGCGGCGGCCATGATCCGCACAAGGTTTATGCGGCGTATGCGGCGGCCGTCAAACACACCGGCCAGCCGACGGTCATACTCGCCAAGACGGTAAAAGGCTACGGCATGGGCGAGGCCGGTGAGGGACAGAACATTACTCATCAGCAGAAGAAGATGGGGGACGAGGCCCTGAAGGCATTTCGGGATCGTTTCAATATCCCGATATCCGATGCCGACATCGCCGAGGCCCCTTTTTACAAACCGCCTGATGACAGCCCCGAAATGAATTATCTGCGCGAGCGGCGGGAACAGCTGGGCGGTTTCCTGCTGCGTAACTGGCCGGAGGCGAAACGGCACGAGTCACCCGACATCGGTATGCATGAAAAACTGCTGGCCGGCAC
The DNA here is from genome assembly GCA_051008185.1 of Gammaproteobacteria bacterium. Taxonomy (GTDB): domain Bacteria; phylum Pseudomonadota; class Gammaproteobacteria; order Eutrophobiales; family Eutrophobiaceae; genus CAXMWX01. The sequence goes on along the minus strand of JBPCXW010000037.1, from coordinate 6,826 downwards.
CGGCAAGCGCGAGATCTCAACTACGATGGCGTTTGTACGCATACTCAACACCTTGATCAAGGACAAGACAGTGGGTAAATACATCGTTCCGATCGTGCCGGATGAGGCGCGCACCTTTGGTATGGAAGGGATGTTCAGGCAACTGGGGATTTATTCTTCAGTCGGCCAGTTGTATGAGCCGGTGGATCATGAACAGGTGATGTATTACCGGGAAGATAAAAAAGGCCAGATACTGCAAGAAGGGATCACCGAGCCCGGGGCGTTCTCGTCCTGGATAGCCGCGGCCAGTGCTTACAAATATCATCGCGTGCAGATGATCCCGTTTTATATCTACTATTCCATGTTCGGCTTTCAACGGGTGGGCGATCTGGCCTGGGCGGCCGGGGATATGCGCTGCCGCGGTTTCCTGTTGGGCGGCACGGCCGGCCGCACTACCCTGGCGGGCGAGGGGCTGCAACATCAGGACGGCCACAGCCATCTGCTTGCCTCCACCATCCCGAACTGTGTTACCTATGATCCGACTTATGCTTATGAACTGGCAGTGATCATTCATGACGGCCTGCACCGTATGTATAACCTGAACGAGGATGTTTATTATTACATCACGGTAATGAATGAGAACTATGCACACCCCGCCATGCCCGAAGGTTGCGAGGAAGGCATCAAAAAAGGTATGTATCTGTTACGCAAGGGCGGGGGTAAAAAATTGCCTGTGCAATTACTGGGCTCCGGCACCATATTGCGAGAGGTGATCGCCGCCGCTGAACTGTTGCAAAAAGATTTTTCAGTAAGTGCGGATGTCTGGAGTGTTACCAGCTTCAATGAGTTGCGCCGCGATGGTCTGGATGTGGATCGCTGGAATATGTTGCATCCGGAGGAGCAGCCGAAAAAAAGCTATGTGGGCCAGTGTCTGGCAGATCACCCCGGGCCGGTGGTGGCCGCGACCGACTATATGAAAATCTATGCCGAGCAGATCCGTGACTATGTCCCCACCACTTACCGGACACTGGGTACGGATGGCTTTGGCCGCAGTGATACACGGGAGAAGTTGCGCGGTTTCTTTGAGGTCAATCGCTATTATGTCGTCGTTGCCGCCCTGAAGGCACTGGCTGACAATGGCGATATTGAAGCCGGAGTGGTTAGCGAGGCGATAGCGAAATACGAGATTGATCCGGAAAAGCCCAATCCGGTTGAGGTATAGGATATGACGAAAGCAAAAGATATTCTGCTACCGGACATTGGTGATTTTGATGCCGTGGAGATTATTGACATCGCAGTCAGTGCCGGTGATACGGTTGCCGCCGAGGATACTCTGCTCACGCTGGAAAGCGACAAGGCCACGATGGACATCCCGTCACCACAGGCGGGGATTATCGGGGAGTTGAAGGTCAAGGTCGGTGATCAGGTCTCGCAGGGGGCGGTCATACTGACGATGCAAGCCGCCGGCAAAACAGCACCGGCTGAAACTGACAAGGCAGACACTCCGCCGACCGCAACGGCACCACGAGCCGCACCGACGCCGCAACAGGAAAAACCCGTCGGCGAAACCGCACCGCCGCAACAGCAGGAGGCCGGCCCGCGCCCGATGCCGGGGACACCCAGCGGTGCGGAAACTGCGGGTTCCAGCAAAAGCGCCCGTGCCCATGCCAGCCCGGCGGTGCGCAAGTTCGCCAGAGAGTTGGGGGTCAATCTGGGGCTGGTACGCGGCTCCGGCGACAAGGGCCGCATCCTGAAACAGGATGTGAAGGCCTTTACCAAGGCGGTGCTGACCGACAAGCAGTTGTTCTCCAATGTGCAGGGTGGCTTTGCCCTGCCGGAGATCCCGCCGGTGGATTTTTCCCGTTTCGGGCCGGTCACGCAGAAAAAACTGACTCGCCTGAAGAGACTGGCCGGACAAAACCTGCACCGCAGTTGGATTACCGCACCGCATGTGACGCAATTTGACGAAACCGACATCACCGAACTGGAAGAATTCAGACAGACCGAAAAAGCGGAGGCCGAACGCCGCGGCAGTAAATTGACGCTACTGAGCTTTCTAGTCAAGGCCGTAGTGGTGGCGCTGAAAAAATATCCGGAATTCAATGCCTCACTCAGCCCGGATGGCAAAGAGTTGATACTCAAGGACTATTACCATATCGGTTTTGCCGTGAATACGGCGCAGGGTTTGATGGTGCCGGTGCTGAAAGATGCAGATCAAAAAGGCCTGGTTGATCTGGCCATTGAACTGGCCGAACTCGCCCAGAAGGCCCGCGATAAAAAACTGTCACCGGCGGATATGCAGGGGGGTTGCTTTACCATATCCAGTCTCGGCCATATCGGCGGCACCGGGTTCACCCCGATAATCAATACCCCCGAACTTGCCATTATGGGCGTCTCCCGCTCCAGGATGCAGCCGGTTTATATTGACGGCAAGTTTGAGCCGCGCCTGACGCTGCCCTACTCTGTCTCTTATGATCACCGGGTTATTGATGGCGTGGCCGCGGCGGAATTTACCCGTTATCTCGGCATCGTCCTCACCGACATCCGGCAGGTCCTGCTATAAGCGAAACGTTATGAGTGACAAAGACATCAACAAGGTCGTGCTCGCCTACTCAGGCGGGCTGGATACCTCTGTCATCCTGAAATGGTTACAGGATGTCTATCACTGCGAGGTCATCACCTTTACCGCCGACATCGGTCAGGGTGAAGATCTGCAACCGGCGCGGGCAAAGGCCGAGGCGCTGGGCGTGAAGCAGATTTATATAGAGGACAGGGTGGAGGAATATGTATCCGACTATGTGTTCCCGATGTTTCGGGCCAACGCCGTGTATGAGGGGGAATACCTGCTCGGCACCGCCATCGCCCGGCCGTTGATTGCCAAACGTCTGGTTGAGATCGCCGCCGAGACCGGTGCCGATGCGATCGCCCACGGTGCGACCGGCAAGGGTAACGATCAGGTGCGGTTTGAGCTGGGTGCTTACGCGCTCAACCCCGACATCAAGGTGATCGCGCCCTGGCGCGAATGGGACCTGACCGCACGGGAAAAACTGCTTGCCTATGCCGAACAATACGGCATACCGGTTGAGGCCAAACGTCAGGGCGGGTCGCCCTACTCCATGGATGCCAACCTGTTGCACATCTCTTATGAAGGCGGTGAGTTGGAAGACCCCTGGCAGGAGCCGGATGAGAATATGTGGCGCTGGAGTGTGTCACCGGAACAGGCACCGGAACAGGCGGAGATGATTGAACTGGAATTCGCCCGCGGCGATGCCGTCGCCATCAATGGTAAAAAACTGAAGCCGGGCAAACTGCTGAAGACTCTGAATGAGATCGGCGGGCGCAACGGTATCGGCCGTATTGATATTGTGGAAAACCGTCATGTGGGGATGAAATCCCGCGGTTGTTATGAAACGCCCGGCGGCACAATCCTGTTACAAGCCCACCGGGCGATGGAATCCATAACTCTGGATCGCGAGCTGGCGCATCTGAAAGATGATCTTATGCCGCGTTACGCCAAACTCATCTATAACGGTTACTGGTGGAGCCCGGAACGTCTGGCCCTGCAGAAGTTGATTGATGAGACCCAGATGCGGGTGAATGGCGTGGTGCGGTTAAAACTGTATAAGGGCAATGTGATCGTGCTGGGGCGTAAATCCGCGGGCGACAGTCTGTTTGATGCCGACATCGCGACCTTTGAGGATGATGCCGGCAGTTATGATCAACATGACGCAGAGGGTTTTATCAAACTCAACGCCCTGCGTCTGCGTTTGCATAAGCGTTCAGATGACAAATGATCAGTTGTCAGGGATCGGCCTGCATTTACCCAGCAACGACGGCATACTACTCAGCTGAACAAACAGACTGAACAGGACTACCCCATAAGCCATGGACTGTATCGTATACCAGCCGGGGACATCCAGAGGCAGGGACAAGGCCAACGCCAGTGTCACCGTGCCGCGTACCCCGCCCCAGGTGAGCAGGCCGCGTTGCAGTAGCGAGAAATCCCGTATCCCCGGCAGTAGTGAAAGCAACGGCAACAAAACAAAAAATATAAACGCCCGCACGGCCAATACAACGACGATACCCATTAGCATCGCAAACCAGCGATCGGTGAACATACCCAGAGTAATCGTTATACCCGCCAGCAGAAAGATCAGGATAGTGGTGATATGCTCGGCAAATTCCCAAAACCGGGGGACGAATGATCCCTCGCCAAGCACTTGCCGGGAAAAATAACCAAACATCAGGCCGGTACTCAGTACCGCCATCACATTGGAGACATATAACTCCGCACCGGCAACAATATAGATACCGTAGCAGAACAGCAGGCTGAACAAGGTACGCAGATAATCATGCTGAATGAATTTGACGCACAACACCAGCAAACCGCCCGCCACCAGACCGACACCAATCCCGACCGTGAACACAATAATAAAATCATAAATATAGAAGCTGTAATCGGGAGTGGTGGCTTCATGCGCAAACAATGCCAGCAACAAGGTAAATAACACCACGGCCACCGCATCGTTGAATAAACTTTCCCCCTCAAGCACGACAAACAGATTATTGGTCGCATCCGATTTTTTAAACAGACCGGACAGGCCGGCCGGGTCGGTTGCGGAAACCAGTACCGCGAATAGCAATGCCGACTCCCATGGAAAACCCGCCGGATGACCGATACCCTGATAGATAAACAGTGCCACAAGAAAAATACCCAATACCGCCATCGGAACAGCCAAAATAAATATCCATAAGCCATTGCGCCACAAGGCACTGAGATCAATTTTCAGTGCGGCCGCAAAGATTAAAATCGGGATGAATACATTGAATACCAGTGGTTTGACATGCTCCCAGCGGATGCCGATATCAACAGCCAGTATCCTGGTGGCTATTTCAGAGCCGATAAAGCCAAGAATAACCAGTAAAACTGCGTAGGGGATATTGAATCTGACGGACAGCGGCTGCAACAGGCCGGCGGCCGTGAGCAAGACAAGAAGAAACAGCGCGCCTTCGGGGTTAAACACGAAAAACTGACCGGCTCAGGCCATTGATGACCTGAGCCGGTTCAACCTCAATAAAGGCGGCGACGGCAGCACCCTATCCAGTAATCCAGGCTGATAAAACGCCCGCCACCGATAAAGAACAATGCCAGTAACAAAACAAAATAAGTAGCCGCCCATTCAATGCCGTTGTTTGAGACAAGAAAGCCGCCATGCTCGGTCAACCAGCCATAATTACCGTGTTCGCGCAGGATAGACTTGGCACGATCCAGACGCTCAATAGCCTCTCCCACCGTGGCGGAGGCATGCGGGCTATTGGCATCATGCACCGCCTGCCAGCCGTTATCCCAATGTACGGTGGTGGCGGCAACGATCATCGTGAACATCAGCGGAATACATGCCCAGCGCGTCGCCAGCCCCAGCGCGAGCAGAACGGCACCGAGATATTCCGCTCCCCAGGCCAGATAGGCATTCAATGTCGGGAAAGGCATCCCCATACTGTCAAACCACCCGATGACGCCATCAAGCGAACTGTCGCTGTCAAACGGATTCCATTTATTCTGACCCGCCACCCAGAATACGGGCACCAGATACAACCTCAGTAATGCCGCACCGACAAAATCAAAATTTTTCCGGACATAGTCCAGAATACATTGCGCAGTACAGGCGAGTTTGATAATAGCTTGCATAGTTCGGCCCTCTTGTCTGTTGTGGAAAATGTTATGTCGCTGATTGCTTGTGTAACTGCGGATATAACTCACTCAACGGCATTGAAATACCATTATACATCACGATACGACAATGATAACGCTGTAATTCACGGGGTGTCTTCACACCACAGGAGTGAGCAATAACACTGATTTCCTTGACCATATTTTTGGCATAATGCATCACCCGCACCGCTTTATCCTCCGGCACCAGACCTTTTTGCAGGCTCTTCTTATGCGTGGTAATACCGGTGGGACAGGTGTTCTTGTTACATTGCAAGGCCTGTATGCAACCCAGGGCAAACATAAACCCTCTGGCACTGACCAGAAAATCAGCCCCGGCACACAAGGCCCACGAGGCTTCAGTGGGCGTGATCAGTTTGCCTGAGGAAATCACTTTTACACGATCACGCAAACCGAATTCCGCCAGCTTGTCCACCAGTAAAGGCAGGCTTTCACGCAACGGCAATCCCATATCATCCAGTAAAGACATCGGCGCCGCACCGGTGCCGCCATCGGCACTATCTACAGTAATAAAATCCGGTGCCGATTCCACACCGCGTTTGTTGATCTCGGTAAAAAGTTGTTCCAGCCAACCGTAGGCACCAATCACCGTCTTGAAACCAGTCGGCTTATGGGTAACATCGCGTATGTGGTTAATCATGTCCAGCACATCACCGACAGTGTTAATCTCCGGGTGACGGTTCGGGCTGATGGAATCATTACCGGGTTCTATACCTCTTACAGCTGCTATTTCCTTGGTCACCTTGCCTCCCGGCAAGATACCACCCTTGCCGGGCTTTGCCCCCTGACTGAGTTTGAGTTCAAACATCTTGACCTTCTCATGCGCGGCCAGTTCGCGTAATTTGTCGTCATTCAGATTGCCAGCCTTGTCCCGCACACCGTACTTGGCCGTACCGATCTGGAAGACAATATCAGCCCCGCCTTCCAGATGGTGAGGCGACAAACCACCCTCGCCGGTATTCATCCAGCAACCCGCCATTTTTGCGCCTCGTGACAGGGCCAGTACAGCGGGTTTGGACAAGGCACCATAACTCATACCGGAGATATTGAAGATTGACGCGGTGGTGTAGGGTTTATCCACATACGGCCCGATCAACAACTCGGCCGGTTCTGCCG
>JBPCXW010000036.1:0-3516 GCA_051008185.1 Gammaproteobacteria bacterium | reverse complement strand
GGACCTGGGGTACGCGACCGGCACCTCATTCTCTGCGCCGCTGGTGACCGGCGGGTTGGCGATGATGCAACAGTTTTTTCGCGGGCAGATGAGTAACCAGGAGTTGCTGGCGAGGATATATGCCACCGCGAACAAGGAGGGCAAGTATGCGAACACGATGCTGTATGGTCAGGGTCTGGTGGATTTTGGTGCCGCGATGAATCCGGTCGGCACTATGTTGGTTGAGACGCAGGCAAGTGCTTATAGCCTGAGTGCAACCCGCTTGCGTCCGGGGGGTGCGTTGGGTGATGGCCTGTCACAGTCACTTACCGGAAGAGAAGTGGTGGCGTTTGATCAACTGGGCGCGCCGTTTTGGCGTAGTCTGCCGGGCATGGTTGATAGCGACAGACGTTGGTCGCATTCATCCCGGTTGCGCTTGCAGAAGTTTTTGTCCCCCGGCACGAGTGAAGTGGATGCGGCCCTGACAGAAGCCGTGCCGTTCGCCGCCCGCGGTGACTGGCAGTTTGGTTTGCGCGAGCAGGTGTTGAATGCCGGTAGCCTGCTGAACCTCACCGAACAGGCGATGACCCTGACCTATGCCCCCGATGAGGAGTGGGAATTCACGGCATTCACCACGACCGCCCGTGCCGGGTGGCGACAAGGGCAGGAGCGCGGCGCGATGCTGATCTGGCGCCCGCGGGGCACGGGTGTCGGTTTGCGTCTGGGCGTGCTGGGGGAGCCGCATGGTTTGTTGGGCTCGGAGACGGACGGCGCCTTTGGCCGGGTCGCCGCGCACAGTGCGGTGGCCGGTCTGCAATGGGATGGCGTATGGCGGCAGTGGCGTATCGGCGCTGATGTGGAATGGGGCAGGGTGCATGCGGCTGTCGGCGACGGGCTACTGGACGGATTGTCCGGGGTTGTCACCAGTGCCGCATCGTTGCAAGCGAGCCGTCGGTTCAATCGCAGAGACAAGCTACTATTTTCCCTATCGCAACCGCCACGGGTGGAGCGAGGATCATTACACCTACGGCTACCGATAGGTCGCACCTTCACCGGTGAGTTGGTACAACAAGATGTAGTAGCACACCTACGCCCATCCGGGCGACAGATTGATCTGGCAGCGCACTGGTATCGTAGCGGAATCGGCGGCGGGGAGTTACGCCTCGGTGCCTTATATTCCCGACACGCCGACCACATAGCCGGCACCTCTGAATTCAGCGTGATGCTGGGTTGGGTGAGCGTATTCTAAACGCCCGTAACAGATTTGGTGGAGGCGGCGGGATTCGAACCCGCGTCCGCGAGCCTTCTACCTTCGGTTCTACATGCTTAGTCAACCTATTAGTTTAATTATCCACTACCCGGCCAACAGGGAAGGCGAATAACGATTCCGATAAAATTTAACGAATCCACACCGGACATATTTCATCGCGATCTTGTGTATATGACCCTCGTTCAGAATGCACAAGCACAATCAGGCGAGGGCTGACAGCAATTAAGCCGCCAGAGCGTAGTTGTCGTTTTTGGCAACTATAAGTTTTGCAGCTGTATTTACGAGGTAATCTGCGCCTCGGCATGCCCCTCAGGTTTCAGCACCCCCGTCGAAACCAGGTGCGCCCCCAAATCGGCCAGGGTCATAATGCAGGCCATCAGCCAAAAATGCAAGGGATTGTGCTGAAATCAGCATCCGCCCCTGTCCTGCAATCCCTGATTATGCGGCAACCTCAACAAACTCAACGCTGGAGGATGGTTTCGGAATAGGTTCCCCATTTGCCTTGAGCCCTTCAATATGAAATTCAATGGCTTCATAGATGAGTTTCTTCACCTCATCTTTCGTCTCACCCGCGGCAACACATCCGGGCAAGTCAAGCACATAAGCCCCATAACTTGTTTCGCCTTTTTCAATTACTACTGCATATCGCATGTTCATGATCTCAGCCCTTTAATCCAGATTGCTTCAGTATAGCATTTAACGTGCCTTTTGGGACTTCCACACTCAATTTTCCTGCAACTGTGACGGTGCCTGATTTGGTTGAATGTCTTAACTGCCGATGGCTCCCTCGAGCCCTTACAATATACCATCCATCATCTTCCAACATTTTCAGCATTTCCTTAACTTTCATAAATTTTGCTCCTTTACTGTCTGTGTCTGCAATCAATCTAATCAATCCATGAACGGGAGAGGAAACAGGCTTGAGACTGACTCAATAAGGCCTTTCAATCAGGCTCATTTCAGGATTAGAAAGTGCTTGCGAATCAGTATAACCAATGAATTTACAATCTGCAACACCGTGTATTGAACCAGTACATGAGGTTTCATTCACCGCCTAACTTCTGTATGATTCTATTTGCAGGCTTTTGATTTGCATAGGGCAGTCTCCTGTGTAGATTTTGCGACTATCGTAACTATGCGGGTGATCGGGTGATTTTTGTTGATGAAGATTTGCTTCCGTTGCTGGAACTAGTGTTTTTGGATACCCACTTTGGACTTGGAGACGGTAGGTGTCCTATATCGATTCTTGCAAGCGGGCTTTTATCATGAGTTATCACGCACCGGTACATGAGTTCATTGAAGATGATGCGGACAGGATTGTCGGATTGCTTGCCCACGCCATTGCCGATATGGGATTCAATACCGAGTCCGCCCAAATCACAACATGGAAGGAACAAGTCAATTTATTGCAAGATTGCCTCCAGCGTTTATTGAATGAACGTGGGAAGAATAGAAATAACTGGCACATCGCTTTGGAATATGAATTGCCGCGTAGACAAAAGCGCCCCGATGCCATCTTGCTTGTCGGGGATCGTATTTTAGTTATTGAATTCAAATTTGGCATGGAAACTTATGACGCCTCGGCGCGATGGCAAGCTGAAGACTACGCACTTAACCTGCGTGATTTTCATGCCGCTAGTCATGAACGCTATATCGTGCCTATATTGTGTGCTGCGGATGCTCCTACTAATGAACCTGAATTTTTGCTCACCGATGAAAACCTGATAGCACCTATTCGCCTTGCGAACAAAATGAACTTGGGTGATGTAATAAAAAAATCTTGTGAATATCCTCTGCCTTCAAATGCTATTGATACTGTCATTGATGCTACAGCTTGGCTCCAATCACCCTATCGACCTACATTGACCATTATTGAAGCTGCTGAGAGACTCTATGGGGACCACAGTGTCCGAGAAATTTCTCACAGTTATGCGAGCAACCTTGACAAGACGACTGAGATGCTAGCAGCTGCTATCGTGGATGCAAAGAATAATAAGAAGCGTTGCATCTGTTTTGTTACCGGAGTCCCCGGTGCAGGCAAGACACTTACCGGGTTAAATGTGGTTCACGACCCCAGCATTAGATCAAAGCAAGGTCCCTCTGGAATCTTTCTTTCCGGGAACGGGCCCTTAGTCAAGATTGTCCGAGAGGCTTTAGTCATAAATCAACAGAAAGCAGGTCGCAATCGGCAAGATGCAGAACATGAAGTTTCTACTTTCATCCAGAATGTACATCAGTTCTTGCGATTCCATCGTGAGAATCAAACT
>JBPCXW010000035.1:0-7722 GCA_051008185.1 Gammaproteobacteria bacterium | reverse complement strand
GCGCTTGCGAAGACCCGGCGTGCCGAGGCTGAGTTGATTCCGCACGGGGTTGAGTGGTATCAGCAGGCGGTCAGTTCATTACAGCCGGAGCAAAATCAGCTTACTCTGGATAACGGCGACATTATGGAGTATGACTATCTGGTCGTCTGCCCCGGTGTGGTGCTGAATATGGAGGCGATTGCCGGTGCCGATGCACTGGGCCGACGGCAGGTGTGTAGCAATTATTCGCCGGAACATGTGGAATACACCTGGGATTGCCTGCAACAGATCAGGGCGGGCGATACCTTGTTATTCACCCAGCCGCCATTGCCGTTCAAGTGTCCGGGTGCGCCGCAAAAGATAGCCTATCTCGCGGCGGATTATTTGCAGAAGAAGGGCCTGCTGTTTTCGTGCAAGCTACACTTTCTGACCCATGCCCCGGCTATGTTTTCGGTGCCGCTGTTTGCCAAAGAGTTGGTCGGGGTGGCAAAGCGATATGACATTGAAGTGCATTTCCAGCATGAGTTGGTCAGCATAGACAGTGCCAATAAACAGGCCGGTTTCAAATTGGCAAGTGAAGAAGGGGAAGAGGAGAAGGCAATCCTGCATCTGGATTACAGCATGCTGCATTTCGTGCCGCCCCAATCCCCGCCGGCGTTTATCAAGTCCAGCCCGCTGGCCAATGCGGGCGGCTATGTTGATGTGGATCAACACAATATGCAACATACCCGTTATCCGAATGTCTTCGGCCTCGGGGATGCCTGCTCCACGCCCAATTCCAAGACCGCCGCCGCCATTCGCAAACAGGCACCGGTGGTGGTGAATAACCTGCTGACACTGATCAAGGGCGGCGAGTTACAGCCGGGGTATGACGGCTATGCCTCCTGTCCGCTGACCACCGCCTTCGGCAAGGTGATCATGGCGGAATTCATTTATGGCGGCAAGGTGACACCGACTTTCCCGCTGGACCCGCGCAAGGAAAGATGGGTTAACTGGTGGATCAAGATCATGGGCCTACCATGCTTTTACTGGCACTATATGCTGAAAGGCAGGAAGTGGTTTTTTCGGCACAACACGGATTATGTTGAGCCTGCCTAGGCGGCATCGCAGTGTAATAGACCAGTGGGGAACAGGCTCTCAAAAATCTATACGCGCACAGGCGATGACGGTAGCACCGGCCTCGGTGATGGTTCTCGCATCGCAAAGAGTGCGCCGCGCGTCGCCCTGATGGGCGATATTGACGAACTGAATTGCATTATCGGCGTATTGCTCACTGCGGATATGGATGAGTCCATCCACGAACGGCTGATTGACATACAACACGGTTTGTTCAATCTGGGTGGTGAGACATCCATCCCCGATTACCGGATGCTGACGGCGGCCTCGGTCAAGCAACTGGAGACATACATAGATGAATACAACCGGGAGTTGCCGCCGTTGAAAGAGTTTATCCTGCCGGGGGGCAACCCGGCCGCGGCACGCTGTCATCTGGCACGGGCGGTTTGCCGACGGGCGGAGCGGACGATGGTCAGGCTGGCGGAGACGGAATCCGTCAATGAGCAGGGCCGGGTTTATCTGAACCGGCTGTCTGATCTGTTGTTTGTGCTGGCCCGCCTGTTCAGTCGCCGGGATGGCGGCAGTGAGATTTACTGGGAAAAAGATCGTGTGTAGCAGTCAAAAAAGTGCAAGCCGGGACAACCGAAACCGACAGAGGGGTAACCCGACCGGCAACCGTAATCCCGACTTGCTTAGGCAGGTTCTCACAATAATTCACTTGAATCAACAAGAAAATTTGTGCCAAAATCCCTGATTTAGGGGGAATTTCGGCTGTGAGCCGAATTTTTGCCATTTTTGCTCTTTTTGCTACAATGCACCATTTTGATCAACCGCTAAATATTGGGAGGGGAACATGAAACCAGCCACAATCGCCATACCGGCATTTATCATTACAGCACAATTCCTATTGACTGCGGGCGTCGCCCCGCCGCTCCTTGCCCAGGAGGCCGGGGTGGAGGAGGAGGTCGTCGTCACCGGCAGCCGCCGCGAGGCGCGTTCGGTTTATGACTCAACGACACCGATTGATGTGATAGGCGCGGAAGATTTTCGCAATCAGGGCACCGGCAATATGACCGAGTTGTTACGCACCGTCGTGCCTTCGTTCAATGTCAATACCCAGCCGGTCGGTGATGCCTCCACGGTAGTCCGGCCGGTCAATCTGCGCGGCTTGCCGCCGGATCACACTTTGGTGCTGGTGAATGGCAAACGTCGCCATCGCGCCGCCGTCATCGGCTGGTTGACCAACGGCGTATCCGATGGCGCGCAGGGGCCGGATGTCGCCGTCATCCCGGCCATCGCCCTGAAGCAGGTTGAGGTGTTGCGTGACGGCGCCGCCGCCCAATACGGTTCGGATGCGATCGCCGGTGTGATGAACTTCATTCTGAAGGACGCCGCCGAGGGCGGTAGCCTTGAAGCCAAATACGGTCAATACGGTGAAGGCGGTGAGCAAGAATATCAGGTGAGCGGCAACATCGGCCTGCCGCTCGGCACTGATGGTTTCTTCAATGCCAGCTTTGAGTATGGTCAAACCGACGAGACCTTTCGCGCGGTACAGCGCACCGATGCGCAGGCCCTGATTGATGCAGGCAACACCGATGTAGCCAACGCACCGGACCCGGCGCAGAACTGGGGTAATCCGGAATTTGATATTGACATCAAGACCTTTTTCAATCTCGGCGTGGCCCTCAGCGACACGGCTGATGTCTATGCCTTCGGCAATTTTGCCCGCCGGGAGGGGGAGGGCAGTTTCTACTACCGTCACCCGAATACCCGTGGCGCCGTCTTTACCTCGGATGGCGGCGTGACCCGTCTGATTGGTGACCTTGACGGTGTTGGCGAAGGCGGCACCTGCCCCAGCTCGGTGCCAGTATCTGACGATGCCTCCATCCCGATGAGCATTTCCAGCAATGAAAACTGCTTTGTGTTTAACACCTTATTCCCCGGCGGCTTTACGCCGCGTTTCACCACCAGGGCCACTGATTATTCACTGGTGGCAGGTACGCGCGGCGACATGGGCGGCGTGAATTATGATCTGAGTGCCGGTTTCGGTAAGAGCGATGCGGAATTCTCCATCTTCAACACCATCAACGCCTCGCTGGGGCCTGACTCGCCCACGGAGTTTGACAGCCTGGGCGACTATACCCAGACCGAGTACAACTTCAGTGCGGACTTCAGCTATCCGGTGCAGATGGATATGTTCGCCTCTGATCTGAATGTCGCAGCGGGTTTTGAATACCGCATTGAGGAGTTCAAGATCACCGCAGGCCAGAGGGAATCCTGGATAGACGGCGATCTGGCCGCGCAGGGTTTCAGTGTCGGTGCCAACGGCTTCCCGGGTTTCCCCGATTCCATTGCCGGTGAATGGGATCGATCCAACTATGCGTTCTATCTGGATCTGGAAACCGATGTAACGGATCGCTGGTTGCTGGCCGCCGCCATTCGCTACGAAGATTTTGATACCTTCGGCAGCACCTTCAACGGCAAGGTCGCCAGCCACTTCAGGCTGACCGATTCGCTGGGGTTGCGCGGCGCGTTCAGCACCGGTTTCCGCGCCCCGACCCCCGGTCAGCAGAATGCATCCAATACGACCTCGGCCTTTGATTCGGAAGCCATGGACATTATCCTTCGCGGCACCATACCGTCCAATTCCGCCCTGGCCATGCAGCGGGGCGGCACCACACTGGCCGAGGAAAAATCCGTCAATTTCACCGGTGGGCTGGTGTTTCAGTGGCAAGACTTCGGTATGAGTATTGATTACTACAATATCAAGGTGAGCGACCGGATAGCACTAACCCAGAACTTCACGCTGGATGATGACGAGCGCACGATGCTGATAGCGGCCGGCGTACCGATGGCGGGCGACCTTCAGACTTTCCGTTTCTTCCAGAACGCCTTTGACACCCGAAACCAGGGTGTGGATGTGGTAGGTAGTTACAGCATGGACATGGGTGCGGGCACTACCGATCTGGCCATCGCCTGGAATTACAACAAAGCGAAGGTCAAGGATCGCAAGACTGAAGTCATCAATGCTCAACGGGTACGCGAGGTGCAGGATGGCCTGCCCAAAAGCCGTTTCAACTTCACGGCCACACATCATCTGGCGGATTGGCGCCTGATGCTACGTTTCAATTATGTCAGCGGCTGGTACGATGAAGAGGACGATGCCAATACAGGCCCCGCCAATGTTGGCGACCCGGACCCGTTTGATGGCTACTATGACGGCTACTACACACTGGACACCGAACTCGCCTGGCGTTTCAGAGAGAATCTGACCCTGGTATTCGGCGGCCAGAACTTCACCGATGAAAAGCCGGACGAGCATCCGTTTGCGACCACGACGCTTGGCAACCGATACAGCCAGTTCGCCCCGCTGGGCTTCAACGGTGCCTTCTACTATGGTCGTATCCGCTATGAGTTCTAACGCAGGTTTGGATACATAAGTGGTGCCGAGGAGAGGACTTGAACCTCCACGGGGTTGCCCCCACTAGCACCTGAAGCTAGCGCGTCTACCAATTCCGCCACCTCGGCCGGGGTTGCCGATAAAGTATTACCGGCTTGCGGATGTTCTGTGGCATACTTGCCACCACAACCGGCGTACTCTACCGTCCGCCGCCAACCCTGTCAATCATAATCACCATGCCCAAAGCCAAAACCAAATCCAAATCAAAAACCAAATCATCATCCCCGCGCAAATCGTCGGCGCAGAAGCGGCGGGGAAGCAGTGCCAAAAAATCCTCGCGTAGCAGTAGCAGGGAACCGCATCAAGTCAGCATACCCGAACGCAAGGCGATCCTTGCCTATCTGAAAAAATCCGGCGCGCCCCGGCAACTTGAAGAGATAGCCAAAAAATTCGGCACCAACAGTGCGGCCGAGAAAGAGGCGATGAGCAAGCGTCTCCGTGCGATGTCGCGGGACGGGCAGGTGGTGGTCAATCGGCGTGAAGGCTACGGCTTGCTGGACAAAATGGATCTGATCGCCGGCAAGATCATCGCGCATCCCGACGGCTATGGCTTTGTGCGCCCCGATGAGGGCGGCGAAGATTTATATCTGTCCATGCGCGAGATGCGCAAGGTGTTACACCGGGATCATGTGGTGGTACGGGAAGGGGAGGGTGATCGCCGCGGCAGGCGTGATGCGATCATTGTTGAGACCATAGAGTCGGCCAACAAGACCGTGGTCGGTAAATACTACAGCGAGAACAGTATCGGTTTTCTGGTGCCTGACAATCGCCGTATCCATCAGGACATTCTGATCCCGGCGGACAAGACCATGCGGGCCAAAAAAGGCAATGTGGTGGTGGCGGAGATCACCCGGCAACCGGATCGGCATACGCAACCGATTGGCCGGATTATTGAAATCCTGGGTAGCACCTCGTCTATTGATATGGCCGTTGATATCGCCCTGCGTGCTTACGATGTGCCGCATGACTGGCCGGACGCCGTGATGCAGGAGGCCGGAGCCCTGCCCGGGGCCGTCAAGTTGCACAAGGGTCGGCACGACCTCAGGGATCTGAAACTGGTGACCATAGACGGTGCCGATGCACAGGATTACGACGATGCCGTGTATTGCGAGCGTAAGGGCAAGGGCTGGCGGCTGATCGTCGCAATCGCCGATGTCTCGCACTATGTCCGCCCTGACAGCGAGCTGGACAGCGAGGCAGAGCGGCGCGGCAACTCGGTTTATTTTCCCGGCCGTGTAGTGCCGATGTTGCCCGAGCGGCTGTCCAATGATCTGTGCTCACTCAGGCCCGAGGTGGAGCGTTACGCGCTGGCATGCGAGATGACTATCAGTAGTAGTGGCAAGATCAAACAATCCGAATTTTATGCGGCGGTGATTCGCTCCGCAGCCCGGCTGACTTATGATGAAGTCAATCAGGTTATCAACGACAAGGGTCGCCATACTTTGCAGACGGAACTGCATGATCTGCATACGCTGTATCAACTGATGCACGGGCGGCGCGTTGAGCAAGGTATGCTGGATTTTTCCACCACCGAGACCAATATGGAGTTCAATGCGGATGGCAAGGTGGCGGCGATCCGGCCGGTCATCAGGCAGGACGCCCATCGGCTGATTGAGGAGTTCATGCTGGCGGCCAACATCTGTGCGGCGGAATGGTTGTTGCAAGCGAAGGTCCCGGTCCTGTTTCGCAACCATGACACGCCTGCCGAAGAAAAGATAAATGATCTGAATCAGTTTCTGGGTGATGTCGGCTTACAACTGGGCGGCGGTCTGGACCCGAAGACCCGCGATTATGCCCGTGTAATGGAACTGATTGAGACACGGGACGACAAGCACCTGATAGAGACCGTGTTGTTACGCAGTATGCCGCTGGCCGTTTATGAGGCCAAAAACAAGGGGCATTTTGGTCTGGCATTTGAGGCTTATACCCATTTCACCTCGCCGATACGCCGCTATCCCGATCTGATTGTTCATCGCGCCATCCGCAGTCTGGTTGAAAAAGGCATCGGCTATCGCTACAAGCGCGAGGACATGCATCGGCTGGGCACGCATACCTCCATGACCGAGCGTCGCGCCGACGAGGCCACCCGTGATGTGACACAACGGATGAAATGCGAGTTCATGCTGGACAAGATCGGCAACAGTTATCAGGGCACGGTCTCCGGGGTGACCGGGTTCGGCCTGTTTGTGGAGATAGATGATGTGTATGTGGAGGGCCTGTTGCATGTCACCTCCCTGCCCAGGGATTATTATCATTTTGATCCGGTCGCACACTCACTGACCGGCGAGGCAAAGGGCAAGCGTTACTATCTGGGGGATCGCGTCAAAGTGAAACTGATCAATGTGAATGTGGATGAGCGCAAGATTGATCTGGATTATCTGGCGGCATGACAGCAAAAAAGGTTGAGTATATCTACGGTTATCACACGCTGGCGCAGGCGCTGGAGAGCACACCGGAGGCGATACTGGAGGTCAGCTATGTCAAACCGAACGGGGTCAATCGCCGCTTGCAGACGATACTGGATAGATGCCAGGCTCTGGACATCGCCTGCCAACACATCATGCCGCAAAAGCTGGATAAGCTGACCGGCACCACAAAACATCAGGGCATCGCCGCCCGCTATACAGCGCCGGGGCTGAATACCAGTATCAATCACCTGTGTGATGGCGACATTGCCCAGACTTCCCTGATCCTGGCACTGGACGGGATACAGGACCCGCACAATCTGGGCGCCTGCATCCGCACCGCCAATGCCGCCGGCGTGCAGGCCGTGTTGATCCCGGCAGACCGCTCGGCCCCGGTCAATGCCACCGTGCGCAAGGTGGCCTGCGGGGCGGTGGAGGCCACCGATGTTATCCGCGTAACGAACCTGTCGCGCGCCCTGAAACGCTTGCAAGAGGCGGGATACTGGGTAGTCGGCGCCGACGGGCAGGCCGAGGCCGACCTGTTTGATTTTGTCCCGCAGCAACCGCTGGTGCTGGTCGTCGGGGCGGAAGACAGCGGCCTGCGCCACAATACCCGCCGATATTGCGATTATCTGCTCAAGATCCCGATGTCGGGGGCGGTGGCGAGCCTGAATGTCTCGGTAGCCACCGGGGTTTGCCTGTATTTGCTACGCAGCCGTCAGCAGGATTGAGGCGGATCATTGATGTATGAGACAAACTCAGCAATGGCCCCCCACCAAAGCAGGCTTCGCCTCCTTTGGCTCCCCCTCAAGGGGGGAGCAA
>JBPCXW010000034.1:0-20942 GCA_051008185.1 Gammaproteobacteria bacterium | reverse complement strand
ATAGAAGCCATCATTGCTCTGAGTATTATTTTTCTGGTCGTTGAAATTCTCAAGAACAACAGGGACTCCCTTATCTGGCGGCATCCGATAATCGTTGCCTCCGGTTTCGGTCTGTTACACGGGCTTGGTTTTGCCTCTGCACTTAACGACATTGGTCTGCCACAGTTGCATCAAGTGCAGGCACTGCTTTTTTTCAATCTTGGTGTGGAGATAGGTCAGATTATTTTCATCCTTGTATTGATCCTGGCAAAGACATTTCTTTTTGATTTGTCGGGAATAAAAACATTGTTTCAATTCCATTCCGGGCTCAAGACAGCTTTTATTTATGCGGTGGGTATTATCTGCTCGTACTGGTTTATTGAGCGCAGTTTGACCGCGCTGATTTGATCGATCTCCTACGGGGATGGTTCATACAGGCAAAGGTGCGTCGGGCTTCATCTGATCCACGACGATCTGGGATTGTACGCGCGCGATGGCCTGATGAGGCAACAGTGTCCCGTGGATCAACTGGTGCAATGCCTGCAAATCCTTGCACCAGACTCGTAGCAGGTAGTCGGCCTCGCCGGTCAGGGTGAAAGCGGCGGTGATTGCCTCGGTGGCGCGCACGAGTCGCAGGAAGCTGGTGTGGTTCTTCTCACTATGGGTAACCATCTGCACACTGACAAAGGCCTGAATGCCGAGGCCGAGACCGGCGGCATCAACGATCGCGCGGGCACCTTTCAGATAACCTGTCTTCTCCAGCCTTTGTCGGCGCCGTCCGGCCTGGCTGGGGGAGAGGTTCAGCCGCTCGCCCAACTCCTGAGCCGTGAGCAGGGCATCTTGTTGCAGGGCGCGGAGCAGGCTGCGGTCGGTTTCGTCTATGTCCGGCATATATGCGGGTTTCCTGTCATAAATAGTCTATTAATGCGTAATTTTAGCATAATAATCTGATTATACCAGTAAAAATACGCAAAATTTACTTGTAGTGTGCGGTAAGGTAGCTATGAAACTTGCCCCGATGACTTACACACAGGAGAATACGATGGGTCCTTTTCCGCACAACGCGCCCCGCGCAACGATCAGCGCCGACAACCCTGCCGGTACCGATGGTTTTGAGTTCGTAGAATTCGCCCACCCGGAGCCGCAACAGCTACGGGACATCTTTGCCAGAATGGGGTACACCCACACCGCTACGCACAAGAGTAAAAAGATCGAACTGTGGCAGCAGGGTGATATCACTTATGTTTTGAACGCCGAGCCCGACAGTTTTGCCGCCCGCTTCATTGAGGAGCACGGGCCGTGTGCACCGTCTATGGCGTGGCGGGTGGTTGATGCAAAACGTGCTTTTGACCATGCAATTGCAAACGGTGCGGAGCCTTACGAGGCGGAAGACAAGACGGTCAACTGGCTGGCGATCAAGGGGATCGGCGGTTCATTGATCTACTTCACGGATCAGTACTACGACACTAACCCTTACAACGCGGAGTTTGACTGGATCCACAGCGCGCACCCGGAAGGGATTGGTTTGTGTTATCTCGATCACCTGACTCATAATGTATTCAAGGGCAACATGGATACCTGGTTCCAGTTCTACGGCAAGTTGTTCAATTTCCGCGAGATACGTTTCTTTGATATTGAGGGAAAATACACCGGCCTGTATTCGCGCGCCCTGACCTCACCCTGCGGGCGTATCCGCATCCCGCTCAACGAGGATCGCGGCGAGACCGGCCAGATCGTGAATTACCTCAAGAAATACAACGGCGAGGGCATACAACACATCGCCGTCGGTGCGCGTGACATCTACGACAGTGTTGATGCGATCGCGACAAACGGTATCCACTTCATGCCGGGACCGCCCGATGCTTATTACGAACTGAGTTTCGACCGGGTAAAAGGTCATAACGAGCCGACAGAGCGAATGAAAAAACACGGCATCCTGATAGACGGCGAGGGAGTGCTGAACGGTGGCGAGACGAGGATACTCTTGCAGATATTCTCAAAGACACTAATCGGCCCGATCTTTTTTGAGTTCATCCAACGCAAGGGTGATGATGGTTTCGGCGAGGGCAACTTTCAGGCATTGTTCGAATCAATAGAGGCCGAGGAGATGGCCAAAGGTATTTATGGTGATGTGAAGGCTTGAAAAGCTTACTTTTTCCTGTTCAATTTCTTAAACTCAATCATTACTCAAGAACATAGTCATTACCAAATTCTTTTGTTTTAAACAGACGAAAAACTGCATTGTCAAGATCCAGAAAAGGAAAGCTTCTTTTGTATTCCTGTACCTGGGATTCAAATGCTTCCTTACCATCTGAGTAGTAGCGCCATAGTGTTGGACCGTAAGAGCAATCAAGGTAGAAGTTGCCAATAAAAACTGCCTCATTTGGCTTGACAGTAAATGTGCCGCCAACGGGCTGACCGTTTCTGTAGAGTTTATCTCGTTCTGCCGTAAGGAAGCCAACGTTGAACGATGAATCAGCGACCTTAATGCTAATGCCACTTATTGCATATTCGCCAGACTCCAGAGAATATGCATAGTTAAGAAATACCGGATCAACCATGAGCCGTGAGGGACTGTGCAAAACCAGTGACGGCTCAGCCTCATTGCTTGTATCAGGCATTGGCAACTTATCAAAGGCCAAGCTGATTAGCTGAGCATTTTCGTGATTACCACAACCCCACCAGCGGCCCCAGTTCACATCAAGCAAGACAATGCCGTTGCTTTCCTTTGTTTGAAGATAAACTTCTTCATTTACCACTGCAGATTTTTTGAACTTGATAGGCTGCGTAACACCTGCACAAGCTGTTACCGAGACAGCCATAAGGAGCAATGTGATTTTATTCAAACTCATTATTTACTCTCCGGAGACATAATTTTGTATATCAAGCCAGCTTACCTTGCCAATTTTTGATATCCGCGCATCGCACGAACTTATTGGTTTTGTAGGCTACATCCTAGCACAAATATGTATGCTGACTGGGAATCAGGCTACTGGCATTGAGTTGTTGATGATGCCATGAGGGGGGGCCAATCCAATAACATTATGGGGCGACTTTGTAGCCTTTCTGTATGAGCTGGCCTCAGGTTGCCACTAAATTTGTGGGTTGATGGTAGCTCGTCATCCCCCGGGCGCAGGAGGATCACCGCTCAACTTATTGATTTTTATAGAAAAGTATTGACTACAGGTGGTAGCCATGAACTTTGGATATAATTTTCTTGATATTACTATTTTGACAATTTTTTGCTAATATCAGGTATTGACATTAAAATTGATAGTATTAAACTGCAATTACGACTAAAAATGGTTGAACTACCATGTTAAGACGACTAGAAATCACGAATTATTTTTCGATAAAAGACAAACAATGCCTCGACTTTGCGGTGGCAAACAACGTACCGGATATCCCTGGAGTATTCGGCGAAACATTAGGCGAACCTGTCGTTAGAGTACCCAAGGTCATCGTTTTATTTGGGGCTAATGCTTCAGGAAAAACAACAGTCTTACGCGCTCTGGCATTTTTGAGAAGGTTTGTACAGTCATCTTTTCTGGATACGCCTGACACTCCGCTACCAGTCATGCCTTTTTGTGATAATGAACATTGTGCCAAGCCAACCGTCCTGACAGTGGATTTTGATGGTGACTTCATAAAGGAAAGCCCGCCATGTGTGTATAGATATACCCTTGAACTGGATTATAGCCAGGCTGGATCGGTAAATGGGGATCAGAAAATTCCGTCGGCTGTAGTAAAAAGGGAGGCGTTATATTACGCACCTTCCAGGAAATTCAGGAGGCTGTTTGAAAGGAATGGTATAGAAGTTAAGGGATCAAATGAA
This sequence comes from Gammaproteobacteria bacterium, assembly GCA_051008185.1. GTDB lineage: Bacteria > Pseudomonadota > Gammaproteobacteria > Eutrophobiales > Eutrophobiaceae > CAXMWX01. Next base: position 17,128 of record JBPCXW010000034.1, on the reverse strand, counting down.
TTTAAACTGAGAAAAAATAATTATCCAGCAGAAATCTTCAGGCCAAATGCCAGTGTGATATCAGCATTAAAACAGTATGGACATAAAATTGCGACCGATATTACGGAACGGATGAATACAATTCAGACAAACGTAAATTTCCACAAACATGAATTTCAAAATACAAATGCGACACAACATTATGCTCTTAATCCACATGTTTTAGAGAAACTTAATCAGCAAATTGGTTTGTTTGATCTTGGAATTGAGGACGTTTCCATAGACACAAAAAATGGAAAGCATGATATAAGATTCAAGCATACAGGATTAAATATAGCATTACCTTATTCTCTTGAATCACAAGGAACACAACGGTTTTATAATATGTTCGCCTATTTGGATTTCGCACATGAAGCAGGTGGCCTGGCGATAATGGATGAAATAGATGTTGATTTGCATCCATCATTACTTCCAGAAATTATTGCCTGGTATCGTGATTCAGAATCCAATCCGGAAAATGCTCAGATAATTATGGCCTGTCACAACACTAGCCTTATGGAGCATTTGGAAAAAGAGGAAATCTATTTCACTGAAAAATCGATAACCGGCGAAACAAAAATATATGGTTTGAAGGATATAGAAGGGGTCAGGCGTAACGAAAATTTTTACAAAAAATATATGGCCGGCGAGTATGGGGCGCTACCCGGGATCGGCTGAAAATAAAAGTGATACCGCGCAGGACACGCATATTTTTCGGGTGTGAAGGAAAGGATGAACGAAGTTACGGTCAATACCTTCGTCGCTTGGGGGATGAGCAAAATTTGCATATACATATTAATACTGAATATCCCACACCTGGAGGCGGCGATCCCCTGGAAATAGTCGAAAATTGTGTCAAGTTGATGAAAAGAAATCAGCGAAGGCGTGGAGATTATCTTCATAAGGTCATACTTTTGGATTCAGATACGTTAGGAAAAAATAGAAAACGTGATCAACAAATTGACGGAATAATTGACAAGGAGTCTATTCAACTAATTTACAGTAATCCCAATTTTGAGGCTCTTATTTTACGACATCTACCGGAATGTGGTGATCGACAACCAGTAGCCAAAAATGCCCTCGCAGATCTGCAAAAAGAATGGCCGCAATACAAACACGGAAAGATGACTGCCCTACAGCTTCATCAAAAATTGGGAATAGAGGGCTTGAAACGAGCTACCATGGTTGAGAATGAATTATGTAAATTCGTCAGGAGTATAGGATTTAAAGTATAAATCTGTCACTCAGCCGCCCAATCCAGCATGGCTTGGACTTCCTTGCCGGACTTGGTCTGCAGGGCCTCGGTGGCTAGTTGTAGTAGTTCGGACATATCGCCGCACATGGCGACCGGGATATTGACCTGTTTCCCCGCCGCCAGTGTGGTTTGTATTAGTTTAATTTGTTAGTGTATTTATAAATCCACTTTTCCCAATATTCATCGCCAATATCAAAACTTATTCTTAACTCCACATTTTCGTTATTCTCGTTGGCTTCGGCTGTACCGTGTGCAGGCCCAGCACTTTCCATCTCTTTTTCCATTTGATCATGTGTCAAAACAAATGTGGTTACAGTTACATTTTTTTCGTCTATCTGTATGACTTCAATAATGTAATCGCATGGTTGCCATAAACGCACCTGAACAATATTGACGCTTCCAGAATCATTGTATGATGATTTGTATTCATAATACTTTTTGTTCAAAACAAGGTCACCAGCATTTTTATTAGCAGAAACCCTTAACGCATCATGCTTCTTGATAAAATATTTCTCCCATAAAGGCGATCTGCTTTGTGGTGTAAGCAATGATGAGACTCTGTAAAATTCATCCTCTGTGATATTACCCTCCAAACACAAATCAATTAGTTTATCCTTTATCTCTATAACCTTATTAATTACCTCTTTAATTTGAGCATAATTGGCAATGATGGTTTTAACTACATGTACATCGTCAGCAACCATTAGCCGTACACCTTATTGTATTGAGCAACTATCTCTGTTTTTGTGAACCACGCTACTCCGCCGTTGGCACAAGAATTGCCCGCCCAATTAATACTCCTAATCCTGTCCATCAGTTTTCTAATAGATATTTTTGGCTTGATGAAATACCCTCTATTGTTAGGCTCTGGTTTTGTAACAATTTTTGATGGATTGGCACCAAATATAAAAAACTCATAATCATTTTTTGTACCAAAAATAAAATCTTTGGCTTCTCTATGTGCAGAAGGATCAACCCTTAAATCCCTCCCCTTTGACTTATCAAAAACAAAAAATGAACAAGGAACATGATAAGGCTCGCCATTATAAATAAAGGCATCTCTGCCCAATGGAGTAATGCTCTTTATCCTCCACCCTTTCTTCGGTATAATTTTCTGCCTTGTGTGTTTGTTGTAAGTATTAGGCAGTATAAACCCTATTGTCTTGACATTTTCAAATGAAAACGAATGAGATAAAAAGGCATCCGACAAGCTGTGATACATCCCAAAAGGTGGATTTCCAAGAATTAAAACCTTTTCGTACTTTGAATTAACAACAAAATCAAAAAAACTCTTTCTATTTATTCCTTTACTTTTGGGGGCTATATCCATAGCGTAAATGTTGTGGTGATCTATTTCGCGCAGGAATGCACCATCCCCTGCGCTAGGTTCAACAACATAATCACACAAATCAAAATTTATCTTCTTTAAGCACTTTACAACTACTTCTTGCTTTGTATAAAACTGGTCAATAATATTTTTATTCCTTGTGCGCTTTTTCCTTTCGGCGTGGAAAGCAGCACTCATGCTACTGATTCCTTATAGGGTGACTGCTTTCCTGTAATTCTTCTGGCAATATTGCACGTTTGCAAGAAAGTGTCATCAGGAAGTAGGTTTATTGTTTCAATAAGGGCTATGTCTTTCCGATAATGCTTGCCAAGTACGTTTCTTGCCATGTTGGAACCCCAAGTGAGTGAATGAGTTATGGAAGCATTTTACCCATATTTTCGCGTGTATCAAGAGGCATTTTTGATTATTTTTCAACCACTTGTCACTCAGCCGCCCAATCCAGCATAGCCTGGACTTCTTCACCGGACTTGGCCTGCAAGGCCTCGGCGGCTAGTTGTAGTAGTTCGGACATATCGCTTTCCATTATGATCTTTTTGACTTCCAGCAGGCTGCTGGGATGCAGGCTGAATTCAGTCAGCCCCATGCCGAGCAGGAGGCGGGTGTTTTTCGGATCACCGGCCATCTCGCCGCACATGGCGACCGGGATGTTGGCCTGTTTCCCCGCCGCCAGTGTGGTTTGTATCAGTCTCAATACGGCGGGATGTAACGGGTCGTAAAGATAATTGACGGCATCATTAACGCGGTCTATGGCGATGGTGTACTGGATTAGGTCGTTGGTGCCGATGGAGAGAAAGTCCAGGTGTTTGGCAAAGATGTCCGCACAGATCGCCGCCGCCGGCACCTCAATCATCGCGCCGACAGGGATGGTGTGATCGAATGCCACTTGTTCCTGAGTCAACTCGGCCTTGAGTTCGTCTATGATCGCAATGACTTGCAGGGTTTCTTCCAGATTGGACAGCATGGGCAACATAAGCCGTACCTTGCCGTGGGCGGAGGCCCGCAGTATCGCCCGGATCTGCGGGCGGAACAGTTCCGGTTCCTGCAAACAAAGACGCACGGCGCGCAGACCCAGAGCCGGGTTGGATTGCACCGGGCCGTCTTGTCGGCCACCATCCACTTGTTTGTCCGCACCGAGATCCAGGGTGCGAATGGTGAACGGCAGGCCTTGCAGGGTTTCCAGCACCGACAAATAAGTTTCAAGGTGCTCCTCTTCCTGCGGGGGGTGCTCCCGGTTCATATAAAGAAACTCGGTGCGGTACAGCCCCACGCCCGCGGCACCGACCTCTCTTACGGTCTGAAAATCCTGTGGTAATTCTATATTGGCTTGCAAATTGACGGTGATACCATCCCTTGTCTTGGCAGGTGCCTCCTTCAGACCGATCAGGGAAGAATAGTATTGTCGATCCTGTTGCTGTTTATTCTCATAGTCCTGCAGGGTGGCTTTATCCGGGTTGATCAGCATGACACCGGCACCGCCATCAACGATCACCAGATCATCTTCCTTCACATGCCGCATGGCATCACGCAGACTGATTATTGCAGGTATCGCCAGACTACGCGCCAGGATAGATGTGTGGGAGGTCGGGCCGCCATACTCGGTGGCGAACGCGGTGATACCGTGATGTTGCATCAACACGGTGTCAGCCGGTGCGAGATCATCGGCGACAATAATGTAACCGGCCAGTCTGCCGTCCAGCTCTTCGTGACGCAACGGGGTTTGTTGCAACAGGATTCGCTGCACCCGATCCACCACATAATCCACATCATCCATACGGGTTCGCAAATAGGCATCATCCATTGCTTCAAATACATCTACCAGCGCATCGCGCTGTATCTTCAACGCCCGCTCGGCGTTGTAGCAGTTTTCCCTGATCAGCCGCATCGGTTCCTGTAACAGTGCGGAGTCATCCAGCATCAGCAAGTGTGCATCAATAAATGTGGCGATTTCGGAGGCGGTCTCTGCCGGGATATGATTACGGATGGCCTTCAACTGTTGCTTTGCCTCGCCTACCGCCTCGGCCAGACGTTCTACTTCCTTCTCAACAAGTTCATTGGCAATACTGTATTCGGGTATATCAATCCGCTCACGCTGCAGAATATGGGCCTTGCCGATGGCAATGCCTCTGGATACGCCCATGCCATATAGTGACAAGGTCATTTGTCTTCACCAAAACGGTTTTCTATCAGTGACACCAGGGTTTGCATCGCATCCTGTTCGTCATTACCGGAGATGTTCAGTTGGATCTCCATTCCCTTGGCCGCCGCCAGCATCATCAGCCCCATAATGCTTTTGCCGTTAACCTTTTTTTCATCGAGGCTAACGTTGATCTCCGCCTCAAAAGCCCCCGCTGTTTGCACAAACAACGCCGCTGCCCTGGCATGCAGGCCCAGTTCGTTTATCAGGGTTATTTGTTTATTCAGCATTACAAGTCACGGTGTGTTGTCAATGACTGGATTTTACTATTTGTTATCATGCCCGCCAATTTTTCCACGACATAAACAGAGCGATGCTGGCCGCCGGTGCAACCGATACCGATAGTCAGGTAACTGCGATTTTCCTCGGCGAACAGTTTGATCCACTTGTTCAGAAAGGCGGCAATGTCGGTGATCATATCCTTTACCGTCGGTTGTTGATTCAGAAACTCAGTGACCGGCGCATCCAGGCCGCTTAGCTGACGCAGGTTTTTATGCCAATGTGGGTTTGGCAGGCAGCGCACATCAAAGATGAAGTCCGTATCTCTGGGGCTGCCGTGTTTGAAGCCAAACGACACCAGTTGTACGGATAGCTTGTGTAAATCATCACGGGCGATCCTTTCGCGGGTTATTTCGCGCAGGTCATGTAGCGTGGTGAAACTGGTATCAATATGCACATCGGCAAGTTCCGAGATTGCGCCGAGTATTTTTCTTTCTTTTTCAATCGCACCGGCGAGCGGCAGTTTAGCGGAGGACAACGGGTGTTTGCGTCGGGTTTCACTAAAGCGTTTGGTCAATACATCATCATCGGCATCAAGGAAAACGATCTGCACTTGCAGTTTGGTCTCCCGTAGTGCCTGAAAATTATTTTCCAGGGCTGCGCTTTCACCGAGGGTGCTACGGGCGTCAATGCCCACGGCAATTTTTTGTTCTTTGTGCCCCTCGCTGTTATTCACATGGTCGGGTATCTGTTTTAGCAGGGACACGGGCAGATTATCAATGCAGTAATAATCCAGATCTTCCAGTGCGTGCAACACCACGGATTTGCCCGCCCCTGAAGAGCCGCTGACAACGATCAGTCTGCGCGATTCATTTTTCACGGTTTTTCCCCACGCAGACGGCGTTGCTGTTCAACAACTCACCCTGTTTCCGGTACAGTTCCTTCACCGTGATTTTGTTGACGATATCCATTGCTGGTTAGTCCGTCAGTAATTCAAACAAGGCCTGGACATCATCTTCCGAACGCAGTTTCTCCTGCAAGTCGGTACTGCTGAATTTTTCGGCGATTTGCGAGAGTATCTGCAAATGCTCATCGGTAGATTCTTCCGGCACCAGCAGTGCAAACAACAAATCCACCGGCTGTTTATCTGCGGCGTTGTAATCAATGCCTGATTGCAGGCGCACAAAGGCGGCGATGGTATTGTTGCCGTTTTTCATCCTGCCGTGCGGTAGCCCGATACCTTTGCCGAGGCCGGTGCTGCCCAGACGCTCGCGATTCAGCAGGCAATCAAACACCTGACCCTGGGATAAACTGTCACTGCCGCTGGCAAGTAGTCCGGCTATGGATTCAAGGGCGGCTTTTTTGCTGGTTTTGTCTACCCCGCACAGGATCCGGCTGGGGTCGAGAATATCTGATATTTGCATAGTGTTACTTGTCTCTGTGGGATGTCGGGATGTGATCAGGGGCGATGCCGGGTCAGTTTTTCCTTGTGCTTTTTGACTTGCCGATCCAGTTTATGCACCAGACTGTCTATGGCGGCATACATATCATTGTGTTCCGCATCGGCATACAGATTGGCGCGATTGACATGTATAGTCGCCTCGGCCTTTTGTCGCTCCTTCTCAACGGTCAAGATAACATGGACATTGGTGACATGATCAAAATGCCGCTCAAGGCGTTCAAACTTTTCCATAACATAAGATCGTATCGCAGGTGTGATATCTATATGATGACCAGTTAGATTGAGTTGCATGTATGTCCTCCTTTGTAGGGTTTAGTCAGGTTTAATAATAACAACAACATTCTAACATACCGGGGCCGCCGGTACTTATACAAGTCGCTTCCTCTCGTTTGATGGTGGTATGGACATGGCCTCCCGGTATTTGGCTACGGTACGGCGGGCCACCTTGATGCCCTGTTCTGAAAGTAGCCCGGCCAGTTTGTTGTCGCTAAACGGCTTTTCCGGTTTTTCGGCCTGAATGAGTTTTTTCAGCAGGGCCCGGATGGCGGTTGATGAGCAGGCACCTCCCTGCTCGGTGCCGACATGGCTGGAAAAGAAATATTTCAATTCAAAGATCCCGCGCGGGGTGTGCATGTATTTCTTGTTCGTGACTCTGGAGATGGTCGATTCATGCATGCCCAGACTGTCTGCAATATCGTGCAAGACCAGCGGCTTCATCGCCTCTTCCCCGTATTCCAGAAAGGCCCGTTGCCGTTCCACGATGCCGGTGGCGACGCGCAACAATGTTTCGCTACGGCTTTGCAGGCTCTTGATAAACCACCTCGCTTCCTGCAGATGACTTTTTAGTGAGGTGTTATCCGCGCTGTTATCGGCGCGGCGAATCATATTGGCGTAACCGGGATTGATACGCAGTCGCGGGATCGTGTCGGTATTCAGCTCAACCCGCCATACCCCGTTTTCTTTTTTGACAAACACATCCGGCACAACATACTCCGTGCGGGTCTGCTGTACCTGATTGGCAGGGCGCGGGTTCATGGAGCGGATCAGATTGACAACTTGTAGCAGTTGTTCCTGCTCCAGTTTCATTTTGCGCATCAGTTGATTGTGGTCATGCGCGGCAAGCAGTTGCAGATGATTATCCACCAGTGTCTTCGCCTCGGCCAACCAGCTTGTTTGTGGATCAAGTTGTCGCATTTGCAGGGACAAACACTCCCGCAGATCCCGTGCCGCGACACCGGTCGGATCCAGTGCCTGCACCATGTGCAACACGGCCTCTATTTCATCCATCTCAACTTCATCAAGATCAACCGAACGATGAATGTCCTCCAGACTACAGGTCAAATAGCCATCATCGTCCAGAGCATCAATAATGGCGATGGCGATCGTGCGATCCGTATCCGAGATCGCGCTAAGATTAAGTTGCCAGAGCAGATGTTCGTCCAGAGTTTTCTCACTGCTGTCCTGATTCTCATAGCCGCTGTATTCATACTGTTCGCGCGGGCGGCTGTAGCTTGCCTGAGTGTCGTAGATGTCATCCCAGACCGTATCCACCGGCAACTCTTCGGGAATATCATTGCTAGTGGCCACCTCCTGATTTTCTTCGCTACGGTTCTCTCCGGTTTCAGCCTCGCTGTCGCCACCGGCAGAGTCCTGTTCCTCATTGTTGTCCAGTTCCAGCATCATGTTGGATTCCAGCACCTCCTGAATTTCGCCGTGCAATTCCATACTGGAAAGTTGCAACAAGCGGATCGCCTGCTGCAATTGCGGCGTCATCGTCAGGCTTTGGCCCAGTTTCAGTTGCAGGGACTGTTTCATAACGCAATTGTAGCGCAAAACGGCTACAAGCTGAATTGATCGCCCAGATATACCTTCCGCACGCGGGTATCGGAGAGAATGGTATTGGGGTCGCCCTCGGCCTGTATTTCACCATCTATAACAATGTAGGCGCGGTCGCAGGCACCGAGGGTTTCCCGCACATTGTGGTCGGTAATCAGAATACCTATGCCCATCTTCGCCAGATATTTGGTAATCCGCTGAATGTCGCTGATGGAGATCGGGTCAATACCGGCGAAGGGTTCATCCAGCAACAGGAAGTGTGGCTCGGTGGCCAGGGCGCGGGCGATCTCCACCCGCCGTCGCTCACCGCCGGACAGGCTCATACCCAGATTGTCGCGCAGGTGCGATACATGGAATTCATTCAACAACGACTCCAGACGTTGTTTGGCATCGGCCCGACTAAGACTCTTGCGTGTCTCCAGAATGGCCATGATGTTTTCCTCCACGGTGAGTTTGCGGAAGATAGAGGATTCCTGAGGCAGATAACCCAGCCCCATCCGCGCCCGCCGATCCATCGGTAGTGTGCCGATTTCCTTGTTGTTCAGATGAATGGTGCCGGTGTCCGGCGGGATAAGCCCGACAATCATGTGAAAGCTGGTGGTCTTGCCGGCACCGTTGGGCCCGAGCAGGCCGACTATCTCACCGCTACTCACCGACAAACTCACATCGCGCACCACTTCCCGCGAACGAAATTTTTTTGATAAACTCTGTGCCGCCAATACGCTCATCTGATATGCCTGATTCTATTGCGTGGCCAGTGGTGGTTTTTCCGGGATGATCTTGCAATCATCGCGCAGATTGGCGGGTATTTCGGGGCTGGCCCCGGCGTTGTCGGACTCGGTGTCTTCCTTGTTCTTCCTGATGACCAGTTTGACTCGCTGCTTTGTTTCGGGCTGTGTCGCATTCTCCAGTTCCTGTTTCGGCTCGTTATAAACTTTTACCTGATTCAGCAAGGTGTTGTATTCAATGCGTTGCCCGGTGATGATGGAGTCCGCTTGTTTCACGCAGGCATCGCTTATCAGTATGATCAGATTTTTTTCTTCATAGTATTCCATCTGCAGGGCCACTGCTTGATCATAAACCTCGCCATCATTGGGCAGTTGTCGGTAGGTGGCGTATTTGCCTTGCATAATCAGATAGTCCAGCTCATCTTCATCGGTGTGATGCACCGTCATCTTGTCGCCGGTCATCCTGATGCTGCCACGGGTAACGATCACATCTCCGGCATAAACGCTGACATTGTTTGTATCATCCAGCTCAGCCGTGTCCGCCTCCACTTCTATGGACTGATCCTTGTCGGTGGAGAGGCCATAAGCCGATGACATCAGAACGGCAAGCAACAGACCCGGCAGATAGCAGTTAGCCCTTTGGTTCGATTTTGATTGTGGTCTTGTCATGGTTAATTATTTCTACACGGCTTTCAGACAGGAACGCACGCATACCTGTGCCGGTAACAATTGAACTGTTCGTTGTTATGGTCGTGTGTTTATCTGTTTCCGCATATTCATCTTTCAGCAGGATGGTTACCTCGCTGGTATCCACCTGCAAGGCATAGCCGCCTTCGGGATCATGTTCCCACAGGCGCACATCGCCTTGCAAGACCAGAACCTCATTGTCCCCGGTAATCCAGCCGGTTTCCGCCGCTATGTATAAAGGCTGCTTGTTGTCACGAAATATCTCCATCGTCGGTTGCAATATCTCGTTACTGTCATCGTCGGGATAGTGCGCCAGATACTTCGCGTGCAGTCTGTGTTTCGGCGTACCGTCATCCGCCATGGTTACAGTGGTAAAATCCTCCAGATAGTAATCCGGGTCGTGGTATTGCGCCGCATCGGCGACGGTACCATCGGTGGTCAGTTCTTTCAGCAACCAGGCACTGCCGACGGCGGCGGCGAGCAATAAGGCCAGCATTATAAGGCGTTGTATCATTTATTTCCCCTGCCTTTGACTATTACTATCATAGAGTATTTTCCGCGCATGATGTTCAATGGTTGCATCTCATACGACCCGCGCGCGCAGTAAATCATGCATATTAAGCACGCCTGCCAGTTCGCCCTGTTGATCCATGATCGGCAAGGCGTTGATCTTGTGTTGCTCCATCAGTTGCAAGGCCTCGGCAGCCAGGGCATGCACGGTGACGGTCTTGTAATCACGGGTCATAACCTCGGCCACCTCAACCTTGCCGATGTCTTTGCCGGCATCCAGAGCGCGGCGCAGATCGCCGTCGGTGAAGATGCCGGTGAGTTTGCGTTGTGCGTTGATCACGGTGGTCATGCCCAAGCCCTTTTCCGACATCTCCAGTATAGCCTGAGCGATGAGGGTATTCTCCGTAACTTGCGGCACGGCCGTGCCGCTGTGCATGATGTCATCCACCCGCAACAGCAGCCGTCTGCCCAGCGTACCGCCCGGGTGCGCCAGTGCAAAGTCCTGTTCGGCAAAGCCTCTGGCCTGTAGTAGTGCGATGGCCAGGGCATCGCCCATGGCCAGACTGGCGGCGGTGCTGGCCGTCGGTGCCAGACCCAGCGGGCAGGCCTCTTTTGCCACACTCACATCCAGACTGACGGAGGCCGCCTTGGCCAGAGTCGAATCCAGTGTGCCGGTCAACGCGACCAGCGGGATATTCAAGCGCTTGATGATCGGCAACAAGGTGATGATCTCCTCGGTCTCGCCGGAGTTGGACAAGGCGATGACCACATCGCCGGCGGTAATCATGCCGAGATCGCCATGACTGGCCTCGCCGGGATGCACAAAGAAGGCCGGGGTGCCGGTGCTGGCAAGCGTGGCGGCCAGCTTGCCGGCGATATGGCCGGACTTGCCCATGCCCAGCACCACGACCCGGCCTTTGCAATGCAGGATGTGTTGGCAGGCGGCGGCGAAGTTTTCATCTATGCGTTCGGCCAGTGCGGCGACCGCCTGTTGTTCTGTTTCAATCACCGCCCGGCCCAGGCTCAGCAGTTGTTTCTGATCGGTTTTGTTGTTTGCAGGCATACGTTTGCAGGCATAGTTGTCAGGAGAGAAATAACAGGGTTTGGTAACTTACAAAACACAGCAACAATGTCGCCCCTTCTTTTTTATCAAACTTGTCTTTACTATGCAGGAATAACATCATGCCCATGATGAATATTAGCAACAACATTACCGGGATATCGCGATAAATAACCGCAGCGGAAAACTCCGCAGGGTTAATGATACACGGAATGCCCAATACCATTAGCATATTGAACATGTTGGAACCGATGACATTACCGATGGCAATACCCGCCTCGCCTTTCAAGACACCGGCGATTGAGGCCGCCAGCTCGGGCAGGCTGGTGCCTATGGCAATGATGGTCAAGCCGATTACCAGTTCGCTGATACCGAAGGTGCGGGCGATGAATACGGCACCATCCACCAACCATTCGGCACCGACAAGCAAGATCACAAGCCCGAACAACAACCGCAATAATGATTTGCCCAATGCCGGGGTCTGTTTCGGTTTCTTCTGTATCTCTTGCTGCAGGGGATCATCCTGATGCGGTCGTTTGGCAAGCCGGACAATCCCGCCGAGAAGCAGGACCAGAGTGATCAGTAACAATACCCCGTCCATAAAATCCAGTTCGTGATCCAGCATCAGGGCGGAGGCCAGCAAGGAGGCAAAGACCATCAACAGATATTCACGCCGCAGAGTCCGGGAGCGAACGATAAATGGTTTGCACAATATCGTCACCCCGAGCACCAGACCGATGTTGGCGATGTTGGAGCCGATGGCATTACCGACGGCGATGTTGGTCTTACCTTCCAGCGCGGCGGACACGCCGACCAACACCTCGGGCGCGGAAGTGGCGGTGCCGACTATCGTCAGGCCGATGATCAACGGTGCCACTCCCAGACTATGTGCCGTACCGGCGGCGCCCGCTACAAATCGATCCGCCCCCCAGACCAGTAAAGCCAGACCGGCCACTACCAACAGTGATGCAAATAACATAAGTATGTCTCTTTATTTTATGGAGATAATGCCAGATACCCGCATACTATAAAAGTAATATCCGTTTTTTTATTCCCGCCAACAGTTGCTTGACTTGAATTGTTGCGGCGGTTGCGATTGAATTAGCACTATGAAGGCCATGATTCTGGCTGCCGGAGACGGTGTGCGAATGCGCCCGCTGACGGAAGATCAGCCCAAACCGATGTTGCAGGCGGGCGGCAAGCCGCTGTTGCAATATCATATTGAGGCCCTGGCCCGCGCCGGGTTACGGGATATCGTCATCAATCATGCGCGGCTGGGGCGGATGATTGAGGATTACTTCGGATCGGGTGAGCGTTTTGGTGTGCATATCCATTATTCCGCCGAAGGTGAGACACCGCTGGAGACAGGGGGCGGGATCAGACAGGCACTGGGTTTGCTGGATGCGGATCGCTTTCTGGTAATCAACGCCGACATCTGGACTGATTATCCTGTCGCGAATCTCGTCAAGGCCGAGCCGCCGCATCTGGTGTTGGTGCCAAACCCGCCGCACAATCCGGCGGGTGATTTCGCCCTGCAACGGGGGCAGATACATAATCAGGGTGAACCTCTCTATACTTTCAGCGGCATGGCCTTGTACAAGGCCGCCATGTTCGCCGGGTTACCGCCCGGCCGATCGCCGTTGCTCCCTCTGTTGCGGCAACAGGTTACAACGAGTCGGGTGACAGGTGAGTTGTATCAGGGGCACTGGTTTGATATCGGCACACCGGATCGCTTGCAGGCACTGAATGTCTTTCTGTCCCGCCCGTCATCCTCACCTGCTACCCTCTCCTGACGGCTGGGTCGCAAGCATATCAAGCCGCTCCTGAGCGAGCCGGGCCGCGGTGGTGCTGGGGTGGTCATCAATGAGTTGCGTGAGGATGACTCTGGCGGCATCTAGTTGCCCGAGTTCCTGATAACTGCGGCCGATCTTCAATTTTGCGTGGGTTATCTTTTGACTGTCGGGGTAATTGGCGATCAGGTTCAGGTATTCCACCAATGCCTCGTTGTGGGCACCGGTAACAAAGTAGGCCTCGGCCAGCCAGAATTGCGCCTTGTCGGCCGATTCATTTTCGGGGTGTGATTGCAGGAATGCCTGAAACGCCTTGATTGATTGATCGTACAGGGATTGCTGCAACAATTTGAATGCGTGTTGATAATCCGCTTCGGCCTGAACGGGGTTGGGGCTGGTCGGGGCATCGGCCTCGCCGGCGGGGGTAATTATCGTGTCAGGTGCCGTAGGCATTCTGTCGGGGGCCGTCGCGATCTGTTGCTCTTGCGGCGGGTCTGCCGTCGTGTTGCGTATCATCTGCACCATCAGGTTGTCGTCCGTCGCGATGCCCCCTACCCCTGCGTTCGGATTGCTATCCATCAGGGGGGAGAGTCTTTCCAGCGGCGGGGCATTGCCACCCGGGTCACCGGACAGGGTATTGGCGGCCATCGCACCGGCGGTGGGCATGCCACCGCTTTCCATACGCTGCAAGCGTTGATCAATATCAATATACAAATCCCGTTGCTGTTTTTTGACCTGCTCCAGGGTGTGGTGTTGTAGTTCCAACTGGCCCTGCAGTTGGCTCACCTGTTCTTGCAGTGCCCGAAGTTGCTGCAATATCTGCAACAAGGCACTGCGGCTCAGTAGTTGTTCAATGCGATCCAGCCGGGCGTTGATCTTGTCGGCCGGGCTTTGCGAATCTTCCTGACCCAGTGCCTGCTGTTGCAACAGCAGTAGCGAGAATAACAGGAGGCAGTGTTTCAGTTTCACAGGCTTACTCGTAGAGGATCTCTACCCGACGGTTTTGTGCCCAGGCTTCTTCACCGTGGCCGCTGTCCGCCGGCCGTTCTTCGCCGTAACTGGTGACGCGAATCTGCGAAGGACCGGCACCGAGCAAGACCATCTGTTGCTCCACCGCCTGCGAGCGGCGTTCCCCCAATGCCAGATTATATTCTCTGGAGCCGCGCTCATCGGCATGCCCTTCCAGAGACAGAGTAACGCTCGGGTGGCGCGCCAGAAAATCGGCGTGTGCCTGTATGGCATCAGTGAATTGCGACTGGATGGTGGTGCTGTCATAAGTGAAATAGATAATGCGTGTGGATAGCGCGCTACCGGGATCGTCCAGTTCCATCAGGGCCGAGGATGTGTCGCCCTCAGTGCCGTAGGTGGTGGCCCCGTCTTCGCCATCGCCACTGCCATCACTCATGGCCCGCGCGTCGGTGGATCGGTCTTCCACCCCGGCCGCATCGTCTTTCTTGCTACTTGAGCCACAGGCAACCAGTGTCATAACAGATAAAAGCAATATGATTTTTTTATACATGATTCATCTCCGCAGTGTGTGTTTAGCATACCATTTATATGTATAAATGTTTATTGTGAAAACGGCCCCCATGCCGGTTCCCGCACTTCACCGTCCTGCAGGGCGAGCCGTTGATGTACCTCACCGTCCGCCGATACGGCGGCCAACTCCGAACCGCGTTCGCCGGTGGTGGAATAGATGATCATACTACCGTTGGGGCTGAAACTGGGCGATTCATCCAGACGGTTTGTCGTCAGCAGGGTCATATATTCATTCACCAGATCCATCCAGGCGATGCGGTAGCGTTGGTCCTGCCCGGCCACCATCGCAATGCTGTTGCCGTCAGGCGCATAGCGTGGTCGGGCAAAATAAGTCCCGTCAAAGGTCAGTCGCCTCTGGTTTTCACCATTGCTGTCCATCTGGTAAATCTGCGGCGAGCCGCCGCGGTCGGAAGTAAAGACCAGCTTGCGGCCATCCGGCGACCAGTTGGCCTCGGTATCAATGGCCTGATTGTTGGTCAGGCGTTTGAGCGAACCGGTGGATAGATACAGCAGGTAAATTTCGGGATTGCCATCCCGCGACAGGGTCATGGCCAGTCTGGTGCCGTCCGGCGACCAGGCCGGGGCACTGTTGATGCCGGGGAAGGCGGCGACTTGTTCGCGCTCACCGGTGAGAATGTTCTGTAGATAGATGGATGAGTTCTTGCCTTCAAAGGAAACATAAGCCAGCGTCTTGCCATCCGGTGACCATGCCGGTGACAGTAGCGGCTCGGTGGATTGCAGCAGGGTTTGCGGGTTGAAGCCATCGGCATCGGCCGTATGCAATGAGTAAGTTTTTGTCTCGGGCCCGGTTTTCTTGACCGTGACATAAGCGATGCGGGTGTTAAATGCACCGCGGACGCCGGTAAGTTTTTCAAAAATGATGTCACTGATGCGATGTGCGGTACGACGTAACTGCTTGCCGGTAGCCTGGATCTGAAACCCGGCCAGCTGACCGCCTTTATAAACATCCAGCAACCTGAACTCTACTTCGTAACTGTCACGGTCGGTTTGTTTCAGACTGCCGATGACCATGTTCTCCATCTGCAATAATTGCCAATTCCTGAAGTTGATCTGTGCGTAGTTGTCAGGCTGTTGTGGCATATCGGCCGGGTCCATCGTGCTGAAACGGCCGCTACGATTCAGATCGTTGGCGATGGTGACATGAAGATCAATCGGCTGTTTGCCCTCCTCGCCATTCCAGCCGAACGGAACAATGGCGACCGGCAAGGTCTTATCCACCCCGTCAATAATAATCTCCAGTTTATCCTGGGCAAGCAGGCCAGCACTGCAAAAAAGCAAGCCGCATAAAACCACTAATTTTTTTACTCCCATGGTCATCATTCCTCGGGTTTGAATCTGAAATTGAAGCTACGTAATTTTAGCCGATTAAAGGTCTCCTCATTCTTCGGCAACGGCAGGGGCGATGATTTTTCCACCGCAGTGATTGCCCGCCGATCAAAGATCTCATTACCGCTGGAGCGATCTATCTTGACGGCAATGATTTGGCCGCCCGGCACGGTCTGCACGGACAGCACACATTCCAGTCCGCCGGGCAGGCCGGTCTTGTTAAAGTTATTATTCACTTTACGGTAAATGTTGCCAACGACGTTTTGCATCGTCTTTTTGTCTTGACGCCGTTGCTCAGCGGCCCGCTCGGCGGCCAGTTGTTTTTTCAGGGCCTCTTCCGCCTGTTTTTTTCTCAACTCCTCTGCCTTGCGTTTTTTCTCCGCCGCCTCTTTTTCCTTTCTGATCTTTTCCTGCTGAAGTCGTTTTGCCTCCGCTTGGCGGCGCTGTTCTTCTTCTTTTTTGCGTTGCGATTCCGCCTCCTCTTTTTGTTGCCAGATGAGTTCTTCCTTCTTGCGTTGTTCGGCCAGTGCCGCGTCCTGCTTTTTCAGTTCCGCCAGCTTTTTTTGTTCCTGCTTACGTTGTTGTGACGCCTGTTGGCTTTTTTTCTGCAAATCGGAGAGTTTTTTCTCCAGGGCTCGTTGTTTTTTCTGTTGCTGTTGTTGTTCCTGTCGGTCAATATCTTTCAGTCTTTGCAGTTCCTTTTCCACCGCTACGGTATCAACGGTGGTGGCCTCAATGATAGTCTCCGATGGCGGCGGCGGCACGATCCGGGCGGGGGTGGAGTAATTAAAGTTGAACACCAGCAACCCGCCTATAAGCAGATGCACAAGCAGGGAATAAGCAATAGAACGTAAGAGTAGAAATCGCATTGTGCATTATCGTTCCGGCGTATCCGTAACCAGACCGATGCCATCAACACCGGCAAGCTGTAACAGCGCCATGATTTCAACCACCCGTCCGTAGGGGACATCCACATCACCCTTGACCAGCACCGGCAGTTTGTCCCGGTACTTGAGCAGGGCACCGACACGATTGACCAGCACCTGTGCGCTGACGGGTTTGTCCGGATCATCGCCGAAGTTGAGATAGTAATTGCCCGCCTTGTCTATGCTGATAATGGCCGGCTCCCGTGTGT
>JBPCXW010000033.1:0-9055 GCA_051008185.1 Gammaproteobacteria bacterium | reverse complement strand
ACCCTGACCTATGCCTTGCAGTTACATATTGTGGTGCTGGAGATCAATCCGGACACATATCAGTACAAGATACTGGACTATGCCATTGTTGATGATTGCGGCAAGGTCATCAATGCGATGATCGTTGCCGGTCAGGTGCATGGTGCCGCTTGCCACGGTGTCGGTGCCGCGATGGTGGAAGAGATGCCATTTGATAAGGATGGCAATGTGATCTCGGGTTCATTTACCGATTACGCACCGGTGACGATCAACAATATGCCGGATCTGAAATGCACGAATATGGAATCCCCTTCGCCTTTCACCTACAGCGGTGCCAAGGGCATGGGCGAAGGCGGCGGTGCACCCCTGCATGCCATCTCGGCGGCACTGCAGGATGCACTGTATGAGCGCGGGCTGATGATATGCCATGCCCACAACTCACCGATGGCTATGTTTGCCCGTTATCAGCAGACTGCTGCTACGGGGGTCAGTGTAGAGTCACGCTGAGTTGTCTTACTTCAGTATTTTTTGATACATCCACGCTATCAGCCCGGCGCTGACGATCAGTGCCGAGCCGACATAGAAGGTCCATTCCAGTCGGTCGTTGAAAAATATCACGCTGTAAATCGCCGCCGCCAGTAACTGGGAATTCAGAAAAGGGGAAAGAATGGTCGCGGTGGTTATATGAAACGCCTTGACTATCGCCAGATGCCCTAGCACACCAAACAATCCCATCATGATCATCGCGCCCCACTGGGCCGCTGTCAGGGGTGTCCAGCTGAACGGTGCGACAAACGCCATGATGACCGCACCGGCAAATACGGAATGAAACATCGTCACCGGCTCGCCGTCGCCGCGCCGTACATAGCGTGTCAGTAACAGATAAAAGGCAAGGCAGAAGGCGGTGACAAACACCAGCAGCAGTATCGGCTCAAAGCCCTCAAAGCCGGGCCTGACGATAAACAGGACACCGATAAAGCCCAGAATAACCGCGCTGATGTGTTGTATCGTCACCTGTTCGTCCAGCACTATGCCTGCCAGTAGCGTTACCAGCACGGGTGCAAAAAACATGATGGCGGTGGTATCGGCAAGCGATACCGTGCGGATGGCGTAATACATACTGCCGGTAACGCCCAACAGACAAAGCCCGCGGACCAACTGCAAGCCGGGCATTTCGGGTATGATGAATATCGGTTGTTTTATCGCCGTATAAAAAAGGCTGATAATGATGGTGCTGATGAAATAACGTGCCCAGACAACCTGTGTGATGGTGACCTGTTGTAGCATCAGGTATTTGGCAATACTGTCCATACCACTCAGCATGAAGCCGGAGACGATGATCAGGATAATACCGCTTAGTACTGATGTTGTTGGTGTTGGTTGATTCATGTTCTTGTCAAGATGATGTTGTATCAAGCCATCAGGGTACGGATGTAGCTCCAACTCTGCTTCCCTGCGGGCTGTTGGCTTAGCCAGTGCAGGTCTGCCTCCCGATCAATGTCATGCTGGATGTTGGGCAGGCGCGCAATGTTTAGCCGCACATCCTCTTTTGTCGCGGCGGTGCAGTATCTGTCAAAACTGTCCGGGCCGAACCATAGTGGTAATGGTAGTGGCCGGGTGAACAACACGGCATTGGTTCCCCCGTCCGCGGCGGCCGGACACAGGGTCAGGCCGCCCCGGTGCAATCTCTTTAGCTGTTGCAGATCGGTGGCGTCCAGTTGTGGAATGTCTGCTGGCAGGATCAGTATCTCCGATGACTCCTTGTCGGACAGGGCATTGAGTGCCGTCATACTGTCTTCTGCATAACCGTTATCCTGATGCAACAGCATAAACGCCGTCTTCTCATGCCCGACAAGTTGCATCAGGCTTCGCTCACTGCTGATAACCGTTATGCCCTGCACTGTCTGTTCGGCCTCCAGCACGCCGAGGATGTCGGCAAACATCAGGCGGCTCAACTCAATACGCTGTTGCGGATTCAACTGTGCGGATAATCTGCGCTTTGCCCCGGACAATTTTTTGATCGGCAGGATTACCCACATCAGCGATCGCCATCCCGGCTATTCAGGCGTTGCGGGGACGATACGCAGCAGTTTGCCCTCGCTTGAGTCCGTCAGCAAATACAGCAGGCCATCCGGGCCGCTGACTACATCCCGTATCCGTCCGTGTTCTCCGTCAAACAGGCGTTCCTCGGCCAGCACTTTTTCACCGTCCAGTGTCAGGCGGGCAAGCTGGCCGAATCTCAGTGAGCCGACAAACAGATTACCGCGCCAGCCGGGTAGTTTATCGCCGGTGTAAAAGGCCATCCCCGAAGGGGCGATGGAAGGTACCCATGTGTGCAACGGCTGTTGCATGCCCGGCTTGTGTGTGCCTTCCCCGATGCGAGTGCCAAGCCCGTAATTGACGCCGTAGGTAATCACCGGCCAGCCGTAATTCATCCCGGCGCGCATCAGATTGACCTCATCGCCCCCTTGCGGGCCGTGTTCGTGAGTCCATATCGCGCCGCTGAGTGGATGCACCGCCATGCCCTGCATATTGCGATTGCCGTAGGTAAAGATCTCCGGGCGATGTCTCGGTTGATTGACGAACGGATTGTCGGCAGGCACCGAGCCGTCGTCGTTGATGCGAATCAGGCTACCGGCGTGGTCATCCAAATCCTGCGCCGGGTGCCGCTCTCCCCGGTCGCCGAGGGAGACATACAGTTTGCCCGCCGCATCAAATACCAGACGGGCACCGAAATGCCGCCCGCCCCGGTAGCGCGGTTGGGCGATGAAGATGGTTTCAACTTGAGTGAGACGTTGCCGATCCAGTACCGCACGTGCGACTTCGGTAGAGTAACCGCCCTTCCCCTTGCTGGTATAGGCCAGATAGATATAACGGTTGCGGGCAAAATCCGGGTGCAGGGCAATCCCGAGCAGCCCACCCTGACCTCTTTCCGATGAGGCAGGGACGCCATCAATCTCCAGCAACCGCCCTTCACGCAGATGCCTCAGGCCCCCGCCGCGTTGTGTGATCAATATAGAAGCATCCGGTAGGAATGCCATACCCCAGGGGGTGTCCAGACCGGCACTGACCTCCTCTACCCGAAAGTCCTGTTCAAGTGACTGATACACCTCCCCGACTTCGGCTTGAGCGGTGGATAACAGCAAGCACAGCAGAGCGATTCGCGTTTTCATCATGCTGCCACTATACCTCGGCCAGATCGCCTTTTTTCTCCAGCCATTCCTTTCTGTCCTGAGTGCGTTTTTTGGCCAGTAACATATCCAGCATCTTATCCGCCTTGTTGTTGTCCGGCAGGGTCAGCTGGACCAGTCTGCGGGTTTCTCTTGCCATCGTCGTCTCCCGCAACTGCAACGGGTTCATCTCCCCCAGCCCCTTGAAGCGTTGCACATTGACCGTGCCCTTCAACTTCTCGGCGGCGATGCGATCCAGTACACCTTCTTTTTCCTGTTCGTCCAGCGCATAAAATACTTCCTTGCCGACATCTATGCGATACAGCGGCGGCATGGCCACATAAACATGCCCGGCTGCAACCAGACTGCGGAAGTGTTTCAGAAACAGTGCACATAACAGGGTGGCTATGTGCAGACCATCGGAATCAGCATCGGCCAAAATGCAGATCTTGCCGTAGCGCAATCCTTCCAGATCGCCGGAGCCCGGATCCACGCCGATTGCAATAGAGATGTCATGCACCTCTTTTGAAGACAACACCTCGGCCGCATCCACTTCCCAGGTGTTTAGTATCTTGCCCCGCAACGGCATGACCGCCTGAAACTCGCGATCCCTGGCCTGCTTGGCGGAGCCGCCGGCGGAATCCCCTTCCACCAGAAACAACTCGCCGACATCCGGGTCCTGCAAGGTGCAGTCGGTCAGTTTACCCGGTAAGGCCGGGCCGCCGGTGATCTTTTTGCGCACGATGTTCTTGTTGGCCTTGAGACGACGCCGGGCATGCTCAATGGCAAGTTCGACAATGCGCTCCCCCATCTCCACATGTTGGTGCAACCAGGTGCTCAGTGCGTCATGCACGATGCCGGAGACGAAGGCACTGCATTCTTTTGAGGCCAACCGCTCCTTGGTCTGGCCGACAAATTGCGGCTCATCCATCTTTACCGAGAGCAACCAGGCGCAACGTTCCCATACATCATCGGCCGTGATCTTGATACCGCGCGGCAACAGGTTACGCGACTCGCAAAATTCGCGGAGCGCCTCCAGCAAACCCTGACGAAGACCGTTCACATGGGTACCGCCCTGCGCGGTCGGCACCAGATTGACATAGCTCTCCGTGATCAATTCACCGCCCTCCGGCAGCCAGTGCAAGGCCCAATCCACGGCTTCGTGCTTGCCTTCCATGCTTCCCATAAAAGGTTCGGCAGGTAGCAGTTCGGTCCCGGCCAAAGCATCGGCCAGATAGGTGCTGATGCCGTCCTCGTAAAGCCATTGTTGTTTTTCCTTCGCGATTTCATCAACCAGTTTGACGGTCAGCCCCGGACATAACACCGCCTTGGCGCGCAACAGGTGTTTGAGTTTGCCGGTTGAGATCTTGGTGCTGTCAAAGTATTGCGGGTCCGGCCAGAAACGGATGCTGGTGCCGGTATTGCGCTTGCCCACCTCACCGACAACCTCCAGCGCGGTTTTTCTGTTACCACCGGCAAAAGAGATGTTGTATTCCTTGCCGTCCCGCTTTACCCATACCTCCAGATGTTTGCACAGCGCATTGACGATGGAGACCCCTACTCCGTGCAGACCGCCGGAGAATTTGTAATTCTTGCCGGAAAACTTGCCGCCGGCATGCAAGCGAGTCAGGATCACCTCCACGCCGGAGATCTTTTCGCCCGGATGCCGATCCACCGGCATGCCCCTGCCGTCGTCGTTCACGGTGACGGAGCCATCCTTGTGCAAGGTAATATCAATTTTATTGGCATGCCCGGCCAGAGCCTCATCAACGCTGTTATCCACCACCTCCTGCACAAGGTGATTGGGGCGGCTGGTATCGGTGTACATCCCCGGCCGTTTCCGCACCGGTTCCAGACCGGTCAGGACCTCAATATCCGATGCAATATAATTTTTCGCCGCCAAAGAAGTCTCCTCAATCAATATCCTGTAACAAGGCCGCCTGTATCGGTGCCGGGATCGGCTCAACTGTGTAGTTATAACCCTGATGACAAATACCGGCAGCGATGGCCGCGCCGTCGCCGAGTGCCGCGACATCCGTTTGCGTCAGTTCAAAGCGCGTGAAATGTACCGCCGAAGTTTTATCTTCCGTGGCCCGCTCCAGATCTTCATCACAAACCGGGATGATCAACTTGTTATCGCCCACCCGCATCCAGATACAGTCCTCTATGCCGACCAGCCCGGCAAGCCGCTGCTTGCGTTCCTCCGGATCATCAAACTCAATCATGAAAGTGGCCTTCCAGTTGTGCCCATCCGGGATCAGCGGATTGTAAGCCAACAGTTCTTCCTCTATGCCATCGGCATCAAATATCTTTTCAATGCGTAACATCTCCTGCACCTGATACTGAATGGTCGTCCGGTCTTCAAAATACAGGGTGGCATTGGGCCCGATGGGCAGGCGGCGCGACTGCTTGTGTTGCATCACCTGCTCACGGAACTCGGCCCGCATCTCTGAATATTTTTCCAGACTGAACAGATCCGTTCGGGTCAATTTTTTCATCAGTGCCTGCCTGTCAGATCCCGTAGGCCTGTCTCAGCAAGGTATAGGGGGACTCCGCTTGCGAGCCGTCCCGCATACCGTGCCGGATCTGGTTGCCGGCCATCGGGCAATCGCTGATGTAGTGATCCGCCGCCGCGGCCTTTACCTTGCTCACCACCGGCCGACAGAGTTTTACCGCGATGTCATGGGTTTCACTCTTCACCGCGTAAGTGCCATCGTGACCGGAGCAACGTTCAATCACCTCTATGCTGGTGTCGGGCACCAGTGCCAGTATGTCGCGGGTCTTCAGGCCGATGTTTTGTACCCGCTGGTGGCACGGCACATGGTAGGCTATCTTGCCCAGAGAACTGCGGAAATCGGTATTCAGTTTGCCTGCCCTGTGTCGGTGCATCAGGTATTCAAACGGATCAAAAAAGGCCTGCTGCACTGCCTTTACCGCCTCGTCATCGGGGAACAGCAGAGGCAATTCCTGTTTGAACATCAGTACACATGACGGTATCGGTGCGATCAGGTCCCAGCCCTCGGCAACCAGTGCCGCCAGTTGCGGGATATTGTCCTGCATTGTCCGCTCCACCGCATCCAGATCACCCAGTTCCAGTTTCGGCATACCGCAGCACTGCTCTTTCGCAACCAGAGTAACCGGAATGCCGTTGTGTTCAAACAGGGCGACCATGTCCTCCCCCGCCTCGGGCAGATTACGGTTGCAGTAACAGGTGGTGAACAGGGCGACCTTGCCTTTGGTCGGCCCGGCGGCTTCTGCTGTCAGATCGGTTGCGGGTTTTTTGGCCAGCCGCTTGCGCAAGGTGTTGCTGCGGAACTCGGGCAACACGGCATCGGCATGAATGCCTGTGGTCTTGTCCAGCACTTTTCTGGCGAGGGTATTTTTATTGACGGCATTGACCACCTCCGCCACCACCGGGATACCGGCGAGATTGCCTACGGTATCGGTGGAGGTCAGCACCTTGTCACGCAGGGAACTGCCGCCGTTTTTGTGTTTGACCGCTTTTGCACGCAACATCAGGTGCGGGAAATCCACATTCCATTCATGCGGCGGCACATAAGGACATTTGGTCAGGTAACACAGATCACACAGATAACAATGATCCACGACCTTCATATAATCGGCCTTGGCGACGCCATCCACCTCCATGGTTTCCGATTCGTCAATCAGATCAAACAGGCTGGGAAAGGCATGACACAGACTGACGCAACGCCGACAACCGTGGCAAATATCATAAACCCGTTGTAACTCGGCGTTCAGACTGTCCGCATCATAAAAATCAGCATCCTTCCAGTTGATGCTGTGTCGGGTGGGCGCTTCCAGGCTCCCTTCCCGTGTATCAGGCCCCGTCATGTTAGCCTTGCTCCGGTTTTTGGCGGGATAAAATCAGGGAGACCGGGGCTGGCCCGGTCTCCTGCTGAATACAACGTAACAACACGTCCTGTCAGGCACCGAGGCCGTCAAGTGCTTTTTGAAAACGGTTGGCGTGAGAGCGCTCGGCCTTGGCCAGCGTCTCAAACCAGTCGGCGATTTCATCAAAGCCTTCATCGCGTGCGGTCTTGGCCATGCCCGGATACATATCCGTATATTCATGGGTCTCCCCGGCGATGGCGGCCTTCAGATTGTTTTCTGTGTTGCCGATAGGCTTGCCGGTGGCGGGATCACCCACCTCTTCCAGATATTCCAGATGGCCGTGGGCGTGACCGGTCTCGCCTTCCGCGGTGGAGCGGAACACGGCGGACACATCGTTGAAGCCTTCCACATCCGCCTTTTGCGCGAAATACAGATAGCGTCTGTTGGCCTGGGATTCTCCTGCAAAGGCATCTTTCAAATTGTTTTCGGTTTTACTATCTTTCAAACTCATGGTGAACCTCCTGAAACTGGGGTCTTGGTTAGAGATATTCGGGGCATACTTGCACCCGAGTGCGATCAACTCTAATTGACAGCCCCGATAGTGTCAACTTACCATTAGCCTGTTTTTTATTGTATTTACCTATTATCCGCATAGATTTTGTCTATTTTTTGCCCCAGGGGGGAGGAAGATCATGGCTGGAAAGAAACCCGGAAACAAGTTTGAGCAAGACTTGCAAGAGCTGGAACAGTTGGTGGAAAAAATGGAACAGGGGGAGTTGAGTCTGGAAGAATCGCTGAAGCATTTTGAACGTGGTATTGAACTGACGCGCAACTGCCAGAAAGAACTGAGCAAGGCCGAGCAGAAAGTCAAAAAATTGCAAGACGATAACGAACAGGAATTGGTGGATTTCCCTGATGCGGCCGGGCAGGGGCAGGACGACGATTAATGTCACTGAACGACAAGTTCAAACTTTATCAGGGTCAGGTTGAGCGTGCTCTGGATGAATATCTGCCACCCGCCGACACCGTGCCGGCGCGCTTGCACGAGGCCATCCACTATGCGGTGCTGGCGGAAGGCAAGCGGGTGCGCCCTATTCTGGTTTATGCCACCGGTGAGGCGGTAGGCGTGACACCGGCCCGGCTGGACCCGTGCGCCTGTGCGGTGGAGATCATTCATGCCTATTCACTGGTGCATGATGATCTGCCGGCCATGGATGATGATGAATTACGCCGTGGTCGCCCGACCTGTCATATCAAATACGATGAGGCCACGGCGATTCTGGTTGGAGATGCCTTGCAGGCACTGGCCTTTGATGTCCTGACCGACACCGACAGGCTTGGCGTCGGCGCGGCACAATGTTTGCGAATGATACAGACGCTTGCCGTCGCCAGCGGCTCTCAGGGGATGGCCGGCGGTCAGGCGATTGATCTGTATTCCGTGGGCAAGCAACTGAGTCTGGAAGAATTGAAGAACATGCACAACCACAAGACCGGCGCGCTGATCAAGGCCAGCGTGGAACTGGGCGCGCTGTGCTCGGATACGCCGGACGCAGAACAACTGGCCGGTCTGTCCCGCTATGCCGGTTATATCGGTCTGGCCTTTCAGATCCACGATGATGTGCTGGACATTGAGGCTGACACCGCCACTCTGGGCAAGCCGCAAGGCTCGGATCAGGATAGCAATAAACCTACTTACCCGAATCTGCTGGGTCTGGTGGGGGCGAAACAGGCTGCTCGGGAGATGTATGATCTGGCCATAGCCGCTCTGGGCGAATTTGATGGCAAGGCCGATACGCTGAGGCAACTGGCCGCCTATATCGTGGAAAGAAAGAAGTAATAGCGGTGTGGTGGATCATTAACAGTTGAGACAAAAATGGCGGGGGATCGCCCCGCCCCCCACCAAAGCAGGCTTCGCCTCCTTTGGCTCCCCCTCAAGGGGGGAGCTATTCGTGCCGATAGCCGAAGCCACCAGCGCGTGTAGTGAAAAGCCAAAGCAGGCGTTAGCCTGCTTTGCCATTGTGATTGCTCCCCCCTTGAGGGGGAGCCGGTGGCAC
>JBPCXW010000032.1:0-8160 GCA_051008185.1 Gammaproteobacteria bacterium | reverse complement strand
ACTACATATATGCCGACGAGGCAAGGATCGTCAATGACAACCTGTGGCAGTTGAGCGGGGTGACGCGCAAGACCTTTGATTATTTACAGACCGACACGGAGGTCATCCCGCAGATGGACTGGGAGCCGTTCCTGAAGCCTGAGCAGATTACTACGCTTACCTTGCCGGTTAGTAGTCTTTCTCCTTTGGATCTCTATCAATACATTCATTACCTGAAAGATACCGGGCAACAATCCGATGCTTATGAGTTGGCCCTGTGGCGCAAGCTGGGTCGGGGCTTGATCACGATCGCGATGGTGTTGTTATCGGTGCCGTTTGTATTCGGCTCAATCCGCGCCGGTCTGGCGAACAAGCTGGTATTGGCGGCATTGACCGGGCTGTGTGTTTATTTGTTTGATCAGATACTCTCCAACATCGGCTTGTTGATGCAGTTGAACCTGATATTTATCGCCCTGGCGCCGGGGTTGTTGTTGATATGGCTGGCGCGGGTTTGGCTGGGCAGGATTGCCTGAGGGACAGGCAATGTCCCCCCACCGGAGCCACTACGGGCTACGCCCTCGTGCCACCGGCTCCCCCTCAAGGGGGGAGCAATAACACCATGAGTAACCCCTAACTGGGGAGTAACACCGGCACGAATTGCTCCCCCCTTGAGGGGGAGCCAAAGGAGGCGAAGCCTGCTTTGGTGGGGGGACGGGGCGACCCCTTAGCCGTTTGAGGCGATCAGATAGTGCTGCTCCACCACCTGCCCGGGGCCGTTGTCGGCATCCAGACTGATGCTACGACAATCCACCGTCCAGCCCTGTTGTGCCCGGTGGATGTCATACAGTTTGTAGCCCGCCGGGGGGTGGTCGCGGTTGGCGACGGCTGAGCCCGAGGCTACACCGGATACCGGAATATGTTTGCCGTTCGCCTCAATGATCTGTTCCACCATATTGTGACCGTGACCGTGCAGGATCATTTCGGCACCGTATTGTTTGATCAGATCGGTCACTGCGGCCTCATCCACCAGACGTTTTCTGTTGCGATAAGTACCGGCGACCGGGCCGTGATGCAACAGCACCAGCCTGAACAAACCGGCCTGACCGGTGCTACGCAACAACTCCGCCAGTGCCGCCAGTTGTGTTTTACCGACCTTGCCCGTAGCCAGAAAAGGTGCGGTGGGAAGAGCCGTATTCACACCGATCACGGCGATGTCATCTATCCGGCGTAGTGAAGGAAAGGTAGCGGAGTCATGCACGGCCTGACCCGGAAAATAACGTTGCCACCGCCCGATGGTATCGGCATAGTCAGCCCGGGTATAGCAGTCATGGTTGCCCGGTATCAGGGCGATATCAAATGTCCGCACTATCTCGGCAAGCCAGGTCTCTACCTGCTGACATTCACCGCGGGTACCGATATGCGTCAGATCGCCGGTGATAGCCAGCAAGGCCGGGTCTTCCCCGCGTATCAATGTGATGATTTGATCCAGTATTTCCCGCTTGTGAATATGCCGCCGCCGGTATCGCCAGGACAGGTAGCCCAGTATCCTTTTGTTCAACAACTCCGGCCAGCCGATGTGATGCAGTGTTGTCAGATGCAGATCGGATATATGGGCTATTTTCATAAATTGTTTTCGACGACGCGATGACAGCGGGTATTGTTTCTAAAAATCAACGCGGTATTCAACATAAGCATCATCACGCATTTCCCGTAGCCAGTCACCGCGGGCTTCTTCAAGTTTTCTGCGCCTGATGGAATCGCGGGCACGGGCACGTTTTATATTTTCGGTGCTGTCGTGTTCCCGGCGCTCCAGTACCTGCACAATATGGAAGCCGAACTGCGAGCGGAAAGGATCGCTGATCTCATTCGCTTGCAGTTTGTTCATCACATTTTCAAATGCAGGCACCAAATCGCCGGGGCTGGTCCAGCCCAGATCCCCGCCATTGGCCGCGCTGACGGTGTCATCGGAATGTGCTCTGGCCAGTTCCTCAAAATCATCGCCCCCCAGTAGCCTCAGTTTCAGTTGCTCCAGACGCAACAGTGCATCGGCCTCGGTGGTCAGCTCATTCGGCCGCACCAGAATATGTCTGGCATGGGTTTGTGTCACCACCACCTTGTCACTGCTGCGTGTATCGGTCAGTTTGATGATGTGATAGCCGCTGGGGCTTTTGATGATGTCGCTGATGTCGCCCTTTTGCATATTCAGAACGGAACCCGCGAACAGCGTAGGCATTTGTCCCGATTGTCTCCAGCCCAGATCACCGCCGTTCAGTGCCTGTTGCCCATCGGAATAACTGACGGCCAATTCACTGAAGTCGGCGCCGTCTTTCAGGTCGCTGTGTACTTTCTCCGCCAATTCACGGGTGGCGGCGAGGGTGTCGGAGGGGGCGTTTTCAGGTGTTGAAATAAGGATATGAGCGATGCGGAATTCGATCTCGGCGTCTCCCTGACGTTCCTTGTTGGCAAGAAAGTTATTAATCTCGCGGTCGCTCACCGTGACGCGGTTATCAACCTGCCGTTGTTGCAGGCGGCTGATCAGAATCTCTTCGCGGATGTTATCGCGAAAGGTTTCATAACTGTAACCGTCTTCTTCCAGTATCTGCCGAAACTCATTCAGCGTCATCTGATTCTCGGCGGCGATATTGCTGATGGTCCTGTTCAGAGACTCATCATCAACCCGAATCCCGGTTTGTTGCGCCATTTGCGTCTGCAAGCGTTTCAGGATTAGTCGGTCCAGTACCTGCTTCTCCAGCAGTCCGGCGGGTGGCAGTTGGGTGCCCTGTTCGCGCAACTGTTTTTTGATGCTACGGAGGTTTTCCGTAAATTCACTGAACATGATCACATCGTCATTCACCACCGCGACGATCTTGTCCAGTTCGTCCGCGGCACCAGCGGGGCGGATCAGAAAAAACGCCGACGCAGTGACAATAACAGTGCCAGCAAGTAAAAATTTATAGTGTTTCATCATATTAAAAACCATTTTTGTATCCGGGAATGGATTGTTCCAAAAAGCTCGTTGTCCTCTGCCCCAGGCCGCCCAGGCCTTTCAGTTCAAATTGCAGGAAAAAACCGGTGCTATAATCACCATCTATGTTAGTTAAAAATCGTCTGGCCACAAACCGGGCGGCGAAACAGCAACTGTCATACTCAAGCCCGGCAAACGTATCCAGCGAGTGCCGTTCAGAGACGGCGTAGTTCCAGCGTCCGACCACGCGCCATTGTTTGCCTAACGGCCAGTACAGAGAAATATCCGCCTGATCAATGTCGGTCGCATTGCGGCGGATCACGCCGGGCGCGGCACGCCGCACCCGATAGCCCAGATTGAATACCTTATCGTCCGCCGGGCGGTATTGCGCCCGGAAAGCCAGTTTCTCCGTTACATTATCATCGGGTTCCCATTGAAACTCTAGCGCAAAGAGCCAGTTTTCAATAAATGTCGCCCCCAGTTCGGCAATCAGTGGCGAGTATGAACCCGTATCAACAATACCATTATCCACCAGCTTGCCGTTCCCGTCTATACGTTGTCGGATGACATCCTGATCCGACAGATAATAACGCTGCGCGAAACGGATATAGCCGACTTCGCCGCCGGTTTCACGATTGATCAACCTGCTGGTCACGGCCGCGGTGATCTGGTTGGCATCGCCCACCCGATCCGGCCCGGTGAAGCGATCCTGCCTGAACAGCGTGTTATAACTGATATTGTAGAGGCCGCTGTCAAATACCGGTAGATCGGATTGGTCTTCATCCGGGATATACAGATAATACAGACGCGGCTCCAGTGTATGCAGATAGTTATTGTCTGACCAGGTGGTATCGCGTTCAAAAAACAATCCGGAATCCACGCTGAGCATAGGCAACACACGGCTCGGGCCGGACTTGAACGGCCCTCTTTCGTCCAGAGAATACTGGGTATAACGCACACCCGCCGTAGGGATAAAGTAACCGGCCGTGGTGCGGTAGGGATAGCTGATGGTCGGGAATACGTCCAGCCGCAGGCCGGCGACATCGTTCGGCAGGCCGGGTTCATCGTTGCGATCAAAGTAAACCGCTTCCGAACGCAGCCCAAGATTGATGCGCTTGTTACCGCTTAGCGGGTTGTAGTTGAAGCGGATTTGCGGCAGTTGCCTGTAAGGTTTGGAGGTGAGTTCAATGTTTTGATCCACGGTCTGGTAGTCCCGCACCCGGGCCGACAACTGCCAGTTGGAACCGTTGTAGATAAAGTCAGCATGACGCGGCAGGTAGCGTTGGCTGGTGGTGCTGAGTTGCGAGCCGAAATCCTCAAAGTACTGCGTGTCGGAAACACGGTTATAGTTCAGAGACAATCTGCCATTGCCGAACAGGTGCTGATCGTGTTCAAACTGAATCATGTTTCTGTCGCGGCCCTGGAATACATCATCATTCACCAGATATTCCAGATTGATGTAACCCCGCATCGATTCCGTCAGGTAACGAAACTGACCCTGTCCCATCACGCCCCTGTCAACGATTAGCTTCGGCGTTAGTGTTGCATCAAAGTTGCCCGCGATATTCCAGTAAAACGGTGTATGCAGTTCAAAGCCGCCCTTGCTGGAACTGCCGAACAGCGGCGTGAGAAGACCGGTTTGGCGTTTGTCGCTTATCGGAAAGTTCAGGTAGGGCGAATAAAATACCGGCACATCTTTCACCTTCAGGACTATATGCTTGCCGCTACCCCGTTCGGTCTCATGGTTCAGCCGCAGTTCTTTGGCGGCTATTTTCCAGACATTGCTGGTGAAATCCGGACCCTCGGCCTCCGGCTCACAGGTGGTGAAATCCATGTTCTTGCCTGTGGTGATCTGCTCTGCATCAATAAAGAGTTCGTCGGTATGACCGCGGCCGCGATTCTCATACAGATAATAATCCGCGTTACTGAACGAACCGGTGCCTTCTTCCAGATCAACATCGGCATTGTCACCATGCAGATAAAGTGATTCATCCCAGAAATTGACATTGCCCCTGAGCTCGGCCTTGTTTGTCTGCTGCTCATAGAAAACCTCATCGGCGCGCAGTTGTTGCGAGTCACGGCTTATTTCCACATTGCCCCGCAGGTGCGACATACCTTGCTCCCGGATGTCCGCCTCATCGGAATTGACATAGACATCCCCCGGTTCCAGTTGCACATCAATCGGCGGCCGCGCCGGTACGCCGGTGCTGGCCGGACACAGTTTGGTATCCCCCTGGGCTGCAACGCAGGCACTGCATAACAACAGGCCGGTGAAGATCGAAGCTCGGGAAAACCGCAGAGGGTTGAGTGCTATGCCGTTGGCGGCACGGGTTCGGATAGACATTATGGTATCGGGTGGCTGGTCGTAGCTTGATTGTTATCCGAGATGGAATCTGTGCAGTGTAGCGGATTAGTACTTATGAGACAAATCAGCAATGTTCCCCCACCAGAGTCACTACGGGCTTACACCATTAGCTCCCCCCTTGAGGGGGAGCCAAAGGAGGCGAAGCCTGCTTTGGTGGGGGGCCATAGTTTCGGGGCTTCGGGAATCTATGGCCCCCCACCTGAGCCACTACGGGCTTGCGCCCTTGTGCCTCTGGCTCCCCCTCAAGGGGGGAGCTATCCGGTGGGCGGAACTGTGGTGCGTGGCGTGAAGAGACAAAGCAGGCGTTGTTTGCCTGCTTTGACATTGCTGGTAGGCGGAAGCGGGAATGCGTCGCGTAAAAAGACAAAGCAGGTGTTGTTTGCCTGCTTTGACATTGTGTGTTTTGGTGGGTGTCGGGGTTTCGGGGATTTGTGGCCCCCCACCTGAGCCACTGCGGGCTTGCGCCCTTGTGCCTCTGGCTCCCCCTCAAGGGGGGAGCTATTTGCCATCAGTTAGAAGCCTTTCTGGTAGCGGATGTAACCCCGATGATCGGTTTCTGTTTCCATCACCGCTGCCTCATACCCCGTGCTGAAGTATTTGCCCAGCTTCAAGTCTGTCCCGAGGGTGGTGTTGCCATCGGTGGATTGCAGGTTGCTACGAGCAAACAGGGTTAGCAGTTCTCTATCCCGTAGCACAGGGATGCCGTATTTCAACTCCAGACTATACCGCCCGGCAGTACTCGCCGCATCACTCCCAAACCCGGACAACCCGCTGTCCCACAGCCGCTTGCTATCACTGCCAACATCACCCCACTGCGGCTTGAAGGCCAGTGACAACCCGCGCCCGCCGACAGTCGGCGACCACGAGACCCCACCACTGATCCCCCATTCATCCAACTCATCACTATGCGCCAGCAAGGTGCGAGCATTCAGATCAACCCGCAACCCGGTTCCCGGTAGCAGAAAATCTACGCCACCGCCGACCTCCATACCACTGCCGGTCAGGTAATCCCCGAAGTCGCTGCGGTAAGTCAGTTCCAGATTACTCCCCATCCGCGCATCCCCTTCCAGCATCCGGTTGTAATCCACCTTCATACCAAACCGCACCGAACCCGTCTTCGTAGCGCCGAGATTAGAATCAGTCTCCTCAGCCTGCGTGTAATTCACCTCCCCGACAAAGCCCAGTTGCGCCGCACCACCGCCACCCGTGGCTATCTCCCACGATGGCTTGTAACCGCCCAAAGCAAAGCTACGCATCTCCACATCCCGCTCCTCCACATTGCTCGGCGCACTGTCGTTAGTAATCTCCGTATCACCACTGCTAATACCCACCGTCCCCCAGAAGTGCAGGCCATTGTCCAACTGCCAGCCGAAGTAAGGATACACACCGATAACACTGGTCTTGTGATCCCCGGTGGCATCCCCTATCCGCCAGCTCGCATCATTCACGCCGTGGTTCAGGGCCAGCCCAACCAGGAGGTTGGAATTGAACAGCGCATCCACACCTATCATCCCGCCGGAGAGATCGCTGTCATAAGACGTCGCCTCATCCACCGACGAGCTACTGTAATAACCCCGCCCCCAGATCGTGTAGGCGGTCCTGTCATCGCCTTCCGCCCCGTTCAGGCCCATCGTGAAATCCATATCGCTCAGGCTGAAGCCCGGCAAATTCAACTGCAACGCACCGGATTCACCCGGCATCGCCGAGCGTACCATCTGCTCCGCCTTGCTGTTCAGGAACTGTCCGAGGCTCTCGCCCCCCATAGACATCCCGGCACCCGACCGCCGGGATATGAAGACATCTCTAATCTGCGTCTCAACGATATGAACGGAGCGATGGCTCATCGCAACGGCGGCCTGCGTCAGGACGGTCTCGTTCAACACCTGCACTATATCCACATCATTAATGTTGATGACCAACATATTGCTAACCGTATTACCATTCCCCGCCGCATCAGTGAACGTATTCGCAGCCACGGAAATGGTGGCCATAGCGGCGGTGGCACCGGCGGTGAAGGTAGCCGTGTAACTCCTGCCGGAACCCGAGAAGCCCGACAGCGTGCCCGCGCCCGTCTCCGGGTTGAGAGTAATGTCGTCATCCGTAAAGTCGGTTGAATTTTCGCTAAGGGTAAAGGTAACTGCAACAGTGCCATCCGTAAGAACGGTGCTGTTTGCCGAAGTAATGGTGATAGTCGGCACAGCATTCGTAATCGTAATGCTATGCACAGCACTCGCCTCATTGCCGTTCCCCGCCGCATCATTGAATCTATTCGCCGCCACAGAAATCATAGCCGTGCCCGCGCTGTCACCGGCGGTGAAGGTAGCCGTGTAGTTCATGCCGGAACCCGTGAAGGAGCCCAGCGTGCCGGCACCACCACTAACAGTAATGTCGCCCAGCGCAAAGTCGGTGGTCGCCTCGCTGGTGGTGAAGGTGATGGTAGCAGTCCCGGGGGTTTCAATAGTGGTCGCCCCGGTGATGGTCACAGTCGGATCCGTGGTGTCCGCAACAGTAATTCTAAGCGTATTGCTCACCGTATTCCCATTACCCGCCGCATCGGTGAATCTATTCGCCGCCACAGAAATCATGGCCGTGGTCGCGCTGTCGCCGGCAGTAAAGGTGGCAGTGCGCGTCAGGCCGGTAGTCGTCAGGCCGGACATGGTGCCGCCGGTGGCAGTGATGTCGTTCAACTCAAAGGTGGTTGAATCGCCCGGCGCTTCGCTAAGGGTAAAGGTGATAGTAGTAGTCGCGCGAAGTTCAACGTTGTTCGCCCCGCTGATGGTCACAGTCGGCGGCGTGGTGTCAACAGGTGCAAAGGTAAAGGAGATGGTGCGGTCGGCGGTTACCTCCGCAT
>JBPCXW010000031.1:0-19956 GCA_051008185.1 Gammaproteobacteria bacterium | reverse complement strand
GCCAGTAGCAGAGCGAGGGCAAGTGTTGCTGATAGTCTCATTTTCATTCTCCTGTGGTCATGATTAGTGAGTTTGTAAAATAGTGGGAGAAGAATATACGGCAAAAGTTCCACAATTTGTAAAGTTTATGCTACGTAAATAGTCTTGGACTGCGTATAAAACTCCTTTGCATAACCGCCCTGTTCCTTTGGCCCGTAACTGGAGTTTTTTCTGCCGCCAAACGGGACATGGTAATCAACCCCCGCTGTTGGTGCGTTTACCATGACCATTCCCGCTGCGGAGTATCGTTTGAAGTGATTGGCACTTTTGAGGGATTGCGTACAAACCCCGGAGGATAAGCCAAATTCGGTATCATTTGCCGTTTCCAGTGCTTCATCCAGATCTTGTACGCGAATGATTGTTGCAACCGGCCCGAATATCTCTTCCTGACATATCTTCATATCGTTATTCGAATTTATAAAAAGCGTGTTCTCAAGATAATAACCCTCTGTTTCCCGTTGCAGGCGGTTTCCTCCAAAAGCGATTTCAGCACCTTCAGATTGGCCAAGCTCAATGTACTGCTGAACGGTGGATAGTTGTTGCTCACTTGCCAGTGGGCCTACATCCGTCTCTTTATGCAAGGCATTGCCTGTTTTCAGTTGCGATAATCTGTTAATCATCGTTTCTACAAACTGATCATGTATGCCCGCGGTAACGATGAGGCGGCTTGATGCGGTACATCTCTGCCCGGTGGAAAAGAAAGCGCCTTGTGTCGCACATTCAACAGCAGTTGTTATATCCGCATCGTCAAGCACAACCAGAGGGTTTTTCCCGCCCATTTCCAGTTGAATTTTTGCAAGCCGTTTTATCGCCTTGCCGGCGGCGGCAACACCGACTTCGTGCGAACCGGTGAAACTGATTGCCGCTACATCCGGGTGTTCTATGATCGCATTACCCACAACCGAACCCGGCCCAATCAAGAGATTGAATACGCCCGGGGGTAATTTTGCCCCGGCGATGATTTCCGCCAGTGCATGGGCACAAGCCGGAACAAGTTCCGCCGGTTTGAAAACAACGCAGTTGCCGAAGGCCAGTGCGGGGGCGATCTTCCATGCCGGTATCGCCAGCGGAAAATTCCAGGGGGTAATCACTCCTATTACGCCGACCGGTTCCCGCGTCACCTCCACCGAGATATTGTTCCTGACGGAGGGCAGGACTTCGCCGCTTGTGCGTAATGCCTCACCGGCAAAGTATTTGAATATATGGCCGGCGCGGGTTGCCTCGCCGATACCCTCGGCGAGGGTTTTTCCTTCTTCACGGGAAAGCAGTTGCCCCAGTTCTTGCCTTTTTTCCAGGATCTGTGTGCCGATATAATCCAGCGCATCAAATCTGCTCTGTGGCGTACTGTCCTGCCAAACCGCAAATCCCTTGACCGCATTCCCTACCGCATCATTGACATGGGAAGCATCGGCCCGGCAATAGGTGCCTACGATATCCTGCACATCAGACGGGTTTATATTGTCTCCTGTGTCGTTGCAGGCAACCCAGTCGTTATTGATATAGTTTTGATATTTCACCAAAAGTGTGTATCCGCATCAGGGAAAGCGATATCGTCCTAGAAATGGTATTTAATTTCAACTCCGGCTTCGCGACGGTCGGTATTCCAGCTGGCAAACGCCACACCAAAGTCATAGAACCCTCCCCCGACGAAATCATTTTTAACCCGCGCATATTCCTTGTCCCCCAGATTTCTACCGTAGGCGGCTATCTCCCAGTTCCCATCCGGTGCCACATAACGCGCTCTGGCATTGAACAGGCTATAACCTCCCTGCCTTTCCAGCGGTGAATTACCTATTTGCCCGAACATGCCGCTACGATAAGATACGTCGCCACGCAAACTGACTGCGCCACCGTTTGCCATCAGGATAGTGTATTCAGGGGCGAAACTCATCGTCCATTTGCTGACATACGGTAATTTGGCACCTTCCGGGAATCCTGCCGTTACAGCGGGATCTATTTTAGTTATCTCAGCATCTGTATATCCGAGATTGCCTTGCAGAACAAATTGCTCCATGGGTATTACGGTCAGTTCCAGCTCAAAGCCCTTGATTTCTGCGGTTGCGGCATTTTCCGTGCGACTGGAAAACCCGCCACCGGCAGCATCGGCCACCGGCGCGTTGACCTGCACCTGGTAATCACTGTAATCGCTGTAGTAAGCCGATATATTCGCACGCAAACGACCATCAAAGGCATCAGATTTGAGACCAATTTCAAACACATCAACAAACTCGGGATCATAACTATCAACCTGATTGGCAAATAAAGGTCTGGCGTTAAAACCGCCGCTTCTAAACCCATGTGCATAAGAGAAATACACCATCAAATCATCCGTATATTGATAGTTGATAACGGCTGTACCGGATGCCGCATTCCATGATTCCTCAATGTTCGTGGGACAAGCACCCGGGCCAAATCCACAGCCCCCCGCTTCAACCAGATTGCGTGTTCCCACATAATCTTTATTTTCCAGCGTGTAACGCGCACCACCTGTTATACTCAGTTGTTCTGTCACATCATAAGTCCCCTGGCCGAAAATCGCGTAACTGCTTGTTGTCACGTCGTATCTCCAGGTGGCGTTAGAGTCAAATCTGGCAAAGAAAGCCGGGGAAAGGGGCGGTGGCGGGGGGGGCGTACGCGTCGGATCGGTAAGGGTGTAAAGCTCGGGTACAACCTGAGACGCAGTCGTGTTAAATCCATCCTCGTGAAAATAGTAAGCACCGAGTATCCAGGTGACAGTACCGTCAAGACTATCGCCCTGAAACTGGAATTCCTGAGAAAGCTGATCAGACTCACCGCTTTCCGGACCAAAGTAATATATCAGAAAAGGCGATCCATCAAATTCAAGATTGCCCACATATTCCATGCTACGCCAGGCTGTGATGGATTTTATTGATATTGTCTCTGACACATCCCAAGTGACGGAGCTTGATATGCCCATTACATCAAGTTCCGTTGATAAATCATCCGTGGACGGGTTGTCATAGCGATTTGTGGATACTGAATCGCTGTTAAATTCCGTAAAACCCTGGACCGGGGCAACAGTGGGTGCTACATAAGTGTTAAAATTTTCAAAGTAGTATCGTTGAAAGTTGTGAGCAAACAAACTATGCGGCGCAGCCCCTTGCCGTGCATGCGTACCATCAATGGCGAGATGTACCTCAACACCCGGCGCGGAATACAAAAACTGGGCGCGACCGGTAAAGCTGTTTTCATCTCCCAACTCATCTCCCGTATAAATCTGCTCCCCAACCCCGTCTCTTGTCTTGTAAAGGCCGCTGACCTTGGTGGAAAAATGCTCGTTCAGTGCGGTTTCAAATGAAAACATGCCATTGATGCGCTGGCGACTGCCACCCGTCACACCCAATGTGCCCCCTGTCTCGCCGCTGGGGCGATCACTGACGACATTGACGGCACCACCGATGGTGTTCTTGCCGAACAAGGTGCCTTGCGGGCCGCGCAGTACTTCAACCTGTTTGATATCCAGCAGATCAAGTACGGCACCCATATTGCGCCCCATATACACCCCGTCCAGATAAAGACCTACGCCCGGGTCAGTGGTAACCAGATGATCCGACTGTCCGATGCCCCGGAGAAAGATGGCACCGTGGTCTGAATTACCAATGCCGTAAGAGGTGAATGTCATATTGGGGGTGAAATTACCAATGTCCCGGAGGTCGTTCATGGAACGTGCTTCAAGTGCCGCGGCATCAAACGCGGTGATTGATATGGGCGTTTGCTGTAATGATTCCTCACGTTTTCTTGCGGTAACGGTGATTTCCTCAATGAGGTCTGCGGCCAAAACCGGGAAATTGATTGCAAGGGCGCACAACCCAAGCAACATCACCTTGCCGATACCTTTGCAGCTGTGTAAATGATACGTTTTCATAGTCATTCTCCCGTTCAAGGTTGTCTAAAATTTCACAAATATGCCAGTTCCTGCCCAACAGCAGTCTCGGTTATTCTCAACTAACCTGACGATTTAGTCAATAAATATTTGACCTTATAGTCAAACTATCATAAGATAGATCAAAACATAACTCATTGATTTTATTATCAAAATAGGGCGGTGCAATAATGGGCAACGATATTCATGCAGATTCCCCCCGTATCCCGGCCAAAAATGGTGGCCTGAGGCTGCTCATCGGTGTGGTATGCACGGGGGCGGGCGCGGCGATAATTTTCAATATCTTACCCATTTTTTTGGGGAGTGCCGCGGAGGATTTTCAACTGACTGATAAGGCCACCGGTTTGCTGGGTTCCATTTATCTTTCAGGTTTTGGCATCGCTTCAGTAATTTCCGTTCTCTGGATTAACAAACTCAGCTGGCGGTTGGCTGTATGTATCAGTTTTTTCGCGGCGGCGTTTTTATTGTTTCTGGTTTCATCATTGAATTCTTATCAGTCCATTGCCGCGACATTGTTCGCAACCGGTTGTGCAACGGGTTCTATCTACAGTCTTTCTTTTGTGCTTGCCGGTGAATTTGAAAACAGCCAACGGGCCGTCGGGATAAAACTGGCGGGTGAGGTTTTGTTTGGCTCGTTGATGCTTTTGTTATTGCCGATTTATATTATTCCCCAGTTCGGTTTCAGAGGAATCACAGTAGTGCTGGCAATCATCATGATGATCCTGTTGAGTTCCATGCTGTGTGTTCCTCACGGCACCGGGAAGATTGTCCCGGAACAGCAAAGGCACGATAAATTCAGTTCAACATCCATCAAGTTGACGCTTATCGGTTTATTTATATTTATCATTGGGCAAAGTGCTATCTGGTCATTTGCCGAAAGAATTGGAGTGCGCTCGGGTTTCAGCGGCTCTGACATAGGCATTGCATTATCTGTTGCCGTATTATTGGGTGCTGCCGGATCATTTCTTGCGGCTTATGTAAGCGACCGGTTTGGGAAAATCAAACCTATGCTGCTTGCATTGGCAATGTATTTGCTTTCATTGCTGTTGTTCAGCAATGCAGATAGTTTCTGGATCTATGCATTGGCAATTAATGTGTTCTTCTTTACATGGTTATTTGCATTGCCGTTCCTGATATCCATTATAGCTACGGTGGATATTCATGGAAGATTCTCCACCCTGGTCTCGGCCTGTATAGCCTTTGGCAGTATGACCGGGCCGGCATTTGCAGGGGCACTGGTGCGTGGTACGGACTTCACCGCCGTATATTTTTCCTGTGCGGGCGTTACCGTCATTGCATACATTATTTTTGTAATGGTCAGTGCCGGGACGAGGCCGGAGAGGCTCTCTGATTAAATCAAAATCGGCCGGCCTGCTAATTTTTCACAGGGCTACTTTTTCGCTGTCAGCCCACAACCTTGCAAGATAACATGGGTTAGTAATTCCTCCGCATCCTGATAATGCTTACCGGTTAATCGCGTAACATTCAGGATGTTTTTTACATGGTGGTCAAAATCCGCATAAAACTGTGTGCTGGCCCATATCATAAACATCAGGTGTTGTGGATTAATATGGTCTATTTTCCCTTTCTTCATCCAGCCTTCTATTATGGCGCATTTCTCTTCCGTGATTTTTCTGATTGCCTGATTTTCTTTTTTTGTGAATATAGTTGACCCCCGGATAATCTCGCCGCCAAATATCTTGGATGCAATCGGGTGTTGTTTTGAATACTGTACTTTGGCTCTGATATAAGCATCAATCGCTTCTTTCGGGTCACGCTCTATGGCGATTTCATCGAACGCCTTGTTCCAGTCGGATATTAGTTCGCTTATTATTTTGCGATAAATCACCTTCTTGGATTTGAAATAGTAATATAAATTAGGCTTGGGGATATTACATTCCTTTGCAATATCTTCCATTCGTGTGCCATCAAAACCCTTTTTTGAAAATACTTTCTCCGCTGCACGAAGTATCTTGTTTTCTTTCTTTTCGCGGTTTTTCATTTCCCGCACTATCCGTTTTTCAATAAGTTCACGATTCATGGTGTTTTCTTTCCGCTATGGATTGGTAAAAGACTGCGGGTGGATTGTATCCCAAATCATGGCCGGGGATAACCCGTTTGCCGATATTTCGGTCAAATAAAACTTGACTAAACCGTCAAATATGGATAATGTCGGTTGCAGAGTAAATCAACGCATTGCAGTGATAATAAGACCAATAATGAATAATTTGAACAGACTCCATATCCTGCTGTATTCGCTAATTTCCGTTGTCGGTTGTTCTGATCCACAGGCTCCGCTTGGGGAGCGTATGGTCACATACACCGAAGACCGGGTCAAATGTGCGGATTATAATCCCTGGCGTAAGGCCTTGTTCGGCGACCTGCATGTGCATACCGCCCTGTCTTTTGATGCCGTCGCAAATCGGATCAATACCATGCCGGAGGATGCGTACGATTATGCCAGGGGAAAGGCAATCCCCTTTTTCCCTCAGGGGGAAGATGGCAAGCCGACCGGTAGCGTGCAAATAGATCGGCCACTGGATTTTCTGTCGGTGACAGATCACAGTGAGTTCCTCGGCGAACGGGAGCTTTGCCGCAATCCCGATTCACCGGAATACGATGGGGACCTGTGTGTGGCATATCGGCAGGATGAACTGCGCGGCACCCTGATGTTCACCACTGTTATCTGGCAGAAGGACCCGCGGAGGATTGGCATGCTTTGTCAAAGCGACGGCAAGCAATGTCTGGATTATGCAAAGAAGCCGTGGCAAAGGGTAATCAAGGCGGCGGAGGAGGCTTATGATCGTACCGAACAGTGTCGCTTCACCAGCCTTATCGGTTATGAATATAGCGGGACACCGGAGCATTCCAATTATCATCGTAATGTTATCTTCCGCAACAGCATAGTGCCGGCGATCCCGGTCTCTTATATTGAAGCCCCCAGGCATATTATGTTGTGGGAGCAACTTGATAAACAATGTAATGCGGATAATGGTTGTGACTATTTGACGATTCCGCATAACAGTAATCTGTCCAACGGTCTGCTGCTAACGCCGTATGCGAATCTGCAACCAACGCCGGAAAACAAACGCCGCTACGCACAAACCAGACTGAATAGAGAACCATTGATGGAGATATTTCAACACAAGGGTGCCTCGGAATGTATCAACGGATTAAATTCAGTTCTGGGTGCTGTTGATGAACTCTGTGAGCAGGAACAAGTTCGGGTTTTCGGAGCAACTTCCACGGCGCGAGACTATGTCCTGAAAGGAACAGAGTTGGTTCAGCAGCCGCTGAAAAATGCGGCATCCACGGACTGCGGCGATGGCTCCGGGGCCCTTGGCATATATGGCGGCGGCTGCATATCCAGAAATGATTTTTTACGCTCCGCGTTGCTGACAGGGCTGGAAGAAGAACAGCTTATCGGTCTCAACCCGGTCAAGCTGGGGGTGATCGCTTCCACAGACAACCATACCGGCACCCCGGGGAACGTGGCCGAAGATCACTGGCATGGTTCGGTTACCGGAGAAATGACCATACAGGAACGGCTGAAACCCGGCGTATTGCCGAGCGGTATCAAGGGCAACCCCGGCGGTCTTGCCGGGGTATGGGCTATGGAAAACTCGCGCGATGCCATCTTTGAGGCCCTGGAGCGTCGCGAAACATTTGGTACTTCCGGGCCGCGTATTACCCCGCGCTTTTTCGGTGGCTGGAACTATGCAAAGAACAGTTGCGATGCCCCCGACATGGTAGAGCAGGGTTACACCAAAGGCGTGCCGATGGGAAGCGACATGCCGCCACTATCGGCATCTGATCGGAAACCGGTTTTTATCGTTGCCGCCAACCGCGATCCCGTTGCTACGGCAACACCTCTGCAAAAGCTTCAGCTGATCAAGGGATGGCTTGATGACACAGGTCAGGCACATACACAGGTTTATACGGTAGCCGGATCAGAGGATAACAATGCCGGTGTGGATGTCACAACGGGGCAACGTTTTGGTACCGGTCACGACAGACTATGTGCGGTATTCGAGGATGTGGATTTTGATCCTTCGCAAGCTGCTTTTTATTATCTGCGCGTGGTTGAAAATCCCAGCCCGCGCTGGAGCCTGCTGGATTGTTTGAGGCTACCCGAACCTGAACGCCCGGCGGTCTGCTCCGACCCCGCAAAACAGCTCATTCAGGAGATGGCCTGGTCATCCCCCATCTGGTATACACCGGCTCATCGGCCTCTGTGACGCTGACATCTCGGTCAAATACAGTTTGACTAAATCGTCAAATAGGACTAGCATCAGTTTTCCGGTAAATCAACAAGTTACAGACAATGACAACAAGCCTGATAGATGCGATGCGGGAAACTCTTGCCGATTGGGATACCGATTTGGATACATCCTGGCGTCAGATATTCAAGGGTGTCAAACCGGCCTTCTCATCAGTGAACGGGGGCTTAAAGCTCAATGTCTGGGAGCCAATCTTTCCGGCACGCAAGGGCTTTCAACAACTCGGCGCAGCCAGAGACGCACATATATTCAGGGCTTTTGATGATATTGAACCCGAATCTGTTCGTTGTGTTCTGCTTGGGCAAGACCCTTATCCCTGTATGGCTTTTTCAACAGGCCGGGCATTTGAGGCAGGCGGTTATGCCGAATGGAGGGAGTTGGAGAAGATGTGGTCCGCCAGTATGCGTAGCCTGTTGCAATTTATTTGCGCCATACGAGGGAATGATGATGAATACGCGCAGGGTAGCCGCAAATGGAGCAAGGCGATAGATGCCATAGAGTCAGGCGCGATTGATATTCCGAAGCCCCCGCAATTAGCCGGGGACTGGGTGAAACAAGGTGTGTTATTACTCAACTCCAGTCTTACTATTACCCGCTTTGCCGTGGAAGGTCATCCACACCAACTGGAGGGACATATCCCGTTATGGCGGCCACTCATAGTGAGAACCATTCAATACTTGTACGAAAAAAATCCGCGCGGGCAAGTATTTATCCTGTTTGGCGATATAGCACGGGATGCGATGCGCGATGCCGGTATAATTGACGACATTGACGATCACCCGCAGATTGTTGCAAGACCACATCCTGCGGCAGGTGATGATTTTCTGAATATGAAAAACCCTTTTGTTGAGTGCAATGAAAAACTTCTCGCAATGAATTTAAAACCCATTACATGGTAATCCAACACGGTGAATAACAATGCTTGACGAATACGATTACATTATTATTGGTGCGGGGTCTGCCGGCTGTGTGCTGGCAAACCGGTTATCAAAAGATCCGGACAACAAGGTATTGCTATTGGAAGCAGGGGGGCGTGATCGCAATTATCTGTTTCGTTTGCCGATGCTGATGGGGAAACTCATGCATTCC
Source organism: Gammaproteobacteria bacterium (assembly GCA_051008185.1). Taxonomy (GTDB): domain Bacteria; phylum Pseudomonadota; class Gammaproteobacteria; order Eutrophobiales; family Eutrophobiaceae; genus CAXMWX01. The sequence goes on along the minus strand of JBPCXW010000031.1, from coordinate 10,644 downwards.
GGGATTTACAACTGGAAATATTACACCGAGCCTGAAAAGGAGCTTAACGAGCGTCAGATATATTGGCCGAGAGGCAAGGTGCTGGGCGGTTCTTCCACCATAAATGGAATGATATATATTCGCGGCCATGCGGATGACTATGATGGCTGGTCAAATATGGGGCTATCGGGTTGGTCATACAATGAGGTGTTGCCTTATTTCAAACGTTCCGAAGGACATGTTGATCGTAATGACGATTATCATGGCACCCAGGGCCCGTTAACCATCCGCCGCTCAAACGGAACGAACGAATTATTTAATGTATTTATTGAGGCCGGAGAGCAGGCAGGCTACCCCTTCACCGATGATTTTAACGGTGCCAGACAGGAGGGTTTCGGCAAGTATGATTTTACAATTCGTAACGGCAAACGTTGCAGTGCCGCCAGTGCTTTTATCTCCCCCGTTGAGCAACGGAAAAATCTTGATGTACAGACCTCTGTATTGGTGCAAAAGATTTTGCTTAAAGGTAATCAGGCAACCGGTGTAACGTTTATTCGCAACGGCAGGGAACATTCAGTAATGGCCGCTAAAGAAGTGATACTCTCCGCCGGTACGGTTAATTCTCCCCAGATTCTGATGTTGTCAGGCATTGGTGATCCCGTTGAGTTGGAAAAACATGCAATCCCGGTTATGCACGATTTGCCGGGGGTGGGGAAAAACCTGCACGATCATGTGGATTGTTGCCTGATATACAGTATCGGGAAGCCTGTATCGTTGCACCGTGATTTGCGCATTGATCGCGTTGCACGGGGCGTGGTACAAGGCGCCTTGTTCGGCACCGGTATGATTACCACGTTTCCATACGAGGGCGGAGCTTTTATTAAATCCGATCCATCGCTGGCAAAACCGGACATTCAGGCACATTTCATGCCGGCCACAGAGGCGGCGGCAAACCTGAATTGGCCCAATCCCTTCAAGCGTGTCCCCGTAGAACAAAATCACGGCATTACAATCAGGCTGGGGCCGGTCAATCCGGCAAGCCGGGGTCGCATTACATTGCATTCAAACGATATAGCCTGTGCCCCGATGATTACGGCAAATTATATGGCTGATGAGAAAGATGCCGAGGTAATGATTCGGGCGGTAGAGCAAATGAGGGCGGTCATTGCCGGTAAGGCATTTGCCCCCTATCAGGTAAAGGAAATTGAGCCGGGCGCAGGCATATCAACTAAACAGGATTATGTGGACTGGCTCAGGGAGACGGCTGCAACAACACTGCATCCGGTTGGTTCCTGTAAAATGGGTAACGATAAGGAAGCGGTTGTTGATAATATGCTTCGTGTACATGGAATAGAGCGGTTACGCATTGTTGATGCATCCATTATGCCGACCATATCCAGCGGCAACACAAATGCACCGACAATCATGATTGCCGAAAAGGCATCGGATATGATTTTAGAAGATAACTGACAGCAGGTTCTATTATGATAATTGATCATCGCACTTATACTTTTCGTCCCGGCACACTGAAGCAGTGGCTGAACAAATACGAAACCGAAGGGCTGCCACTGCAAAAAAAACACCTGGGTGAATTTTTGGGGTTGTTCACCACAGAGGTGGGAAATTTGCATCAGGTGGTATTCTTATGGGGTTATGAAGATATGGCAGATCGCGAGCGCCGTCGCGCCAAAATGGAAGCGGACCCCGAATGGCAAAAGTTCATTGAAGAAATATGGGCTCTGCAGATCATTCAGACGCAGGAAATAAAATTGCTCAGGTCCGCAAAGTTTTCACCTATTAAATGATCCATGGATAGTTTAAGAAATTGCTATGCTTTACTTACCAATCAACAAGCATATTGAAGGTGTGAAATGTCCAGAGTTAAAGTCGGGCTGATTCAGTTGGGGTTGAAGGGCGACACATCATCCTCCCCGGATGATATCCGTGCCGCCATGCTGGCAGCGCATGCGCCTCTCATTGAGGATGCGGCCCGGCAGGGTGTGCAAGTCTTGTGCTTTCAGGAAGTATTTACTCAACCCTATTTCTGTCCCAGTCAGGATGCCAAGTGGTATGCGGCGGCGGAAGCCATCCCCGATGGGCATACAACCGTATTGATGCAGGAATATGCCAAACGGCACAACATGGTCATTATCGTGCCCATTTATGAAGAAGCTGCTCCCGGTTTGTATTACAACACTGCGGCGGTCATTGATGCCGATGGTGCTTATCTGGGCAAATACCGCAAGACCCATATCCCCCAGGTGGCGGGTTTCTGGGAAAAGTTTTTCTTCAAACCCGGGGCCAGCGGTTGGCCGGTATTCAACACCGCTTATTGCAAGCTCGGCGTGTATATCTGTTATGACCGTCACTTTCCCGAGGGTTGGCGCGCCCTGACCCTGAAGGGGGCGGAGATTATTTTCAATCCTTCCGCTACCGTGGCCGGTTTGTCAGAGTACCTGTGGAAACTGGAACAACCTGCGGCGGCGGCGGCGAACGGCGTGTATGTCGCCGCCATCAACCGGGTGGGGGTGGAGCAGCCGTGGAATATCGGTGAATTTTACGGTCAAAGTTATATCGCCAATCCCCGCGGTGATATTGAGGCCATCGCCGGTCGTGAGCAGGATGAATTACTGGTGCATGAGGTCGATCTGGATGTGTTGCGTGAGGTACGCAATGGCTGGCAGTTTTTACGAGACAGACGCCCCGACACTTATCAAGTGTTATGCGATCTGGAAACGGGATGAGTCCCGGGAGGTAATGCTATGACAGTTCTTATTAAAGGCGGTACGGTCGTGAATGCGGATCAGAGTTTTACCGCAGATGTGTTGTGTGCCGATGGCATCATTCAGGCGGTGGGCGAGAACCTGAAGGCCCCCGGCAAAGTGGAAACCATTGATGCCGGCGGTTGTTATGTCATGCCCGGCGGGATTGACCCGCATACCCACATGCAACTGCCGTTTATGGGCACTGTTGCTTCGGAAGATTTTTTCACCGGCACCAGAGCGGGGCTGGCGGGTGGCACCACCATGATCATTGACTTCGTTATTCCGAACCCGCAACAGGATATTATGCAGGCCTATCATGAGTGGCGCGGCTGGGCGGAGAAGGCGGCGGCGGATTACAGCTTTCATGTGGCTATCACCTGGTGGGATGATACGGTGCATGAGGCCATGGGCACACTGGTCAATGAATATGGCGTAAATAGTTTCAAGCATTTCATGGCCTATAAAGGCGCCATCATGGCCGATGACGAGACCCTGGTGAATTCCTTCAAACGGGCGCGTGAACTGGGTGCCATCTGTACCGCCCATGCGGAGAATGGCGAACTGGTGTTTCATCTGCAAAAGAAAATACTGGAGCAGGGCATTACCGGCCCGGAGGGGCATCCGCTTTCCCGGCCGCCCGCAGTGGAAGGGGAAGCGGCAAATCGTGTCATCCGTATCGCCCAGGTGATGGACGTGCCGATTTATCTGGTACACACATCCTGCATTGACTCGTTACAGGCGATCACCCGTGCCCGCAACGAGGGACAGCGTGTGTTTGGTGAAGTGCTGGCCGGGCATCTGCTGATAGATGATTCCGTTTATCGGCATCCCGATTGGGACACTGCGGCGGCCCATGTGATGAGCCCGCCATTTCGTCCCAGGGAACATCAGGAGGCCCTCTGGCGCGGTTTGCAGGCGGGTATGCTACAAACCACGGCCACCGATCATTGCTGTTTCTGCGCGCCGCAAAAACAGATGGGCAAAGAGGATTTCACCCAGATACCCAACGGTACCGGTGGTATTGAAGATCGTATGCATGTGTTGTGGCATCACGGTGTCAATACCGGTCGTCTGACCATCAATGAGTTTGTGGCGGTTACCTCAACCAATGCGGCAAGGATATTCAACATTTATCCGCGCAAAGGCTGTATTGCTGCCGGGGCTGATGCCGATGTGATCGTATGGGATTCGGAAAAGGAACGCACCATCTCCAAAGACACGCATCATCAAAATGTGGACTACAACATTTTTGAAGGTATGAAAGTACGCGGCATCAACACAGTGACTGTGAGTCAGGGCAAGGTGGTATATAAAGACGGTGAGTTGAATGCCGAGCGCGGTGTCGGTCGTTACATCAGCCGTCCCGTATTTCCCGCATACTATGAAGCCATGGACAAGGTAAATACACGACGCACACCCAAGCCGGTAAGTCGCTAAGCCATAATGGATACCACACCTGCACTGAATCTGGAACCTTACTGGATGCCCTACACGGCAAACCGGGCATTCAAAAAAGCACCGCGCATTATCGAATCCGCCGCCGGTTTTCACTACCGCACGCATAGCGGCGCAACGGTGCTGGACTCTTTTTCCGGTATGTGGACCAGCGGCTTGGGGCACTGTCATCCGAAGATCGTGCAGGCCGTACAAGAGCAGGTGGCGAAACTGGATTATGCCGCCGTATTTCAAATATCCCATACCGGCGTCATTGAATTGGCGGACCGACTGATCAAGTTTGCCCCGGCCGGATTTGACCATGTATTTTTTACCAACTCCGGTTCAGAGTCAGTGGATACCGCATTGAAAATCGCCCTGGCCTGGCATCGGTTGCGGGGCGAGGGCACACGCACCCGGCTGGTCGGCAGGGAGCGGGGCTACCACGGCACCAACTTCGGCGGTATGTCCGTAGGCGGGATACCCGCCAACCGCAAGCTGTTTGATCATGCCCTGTTATCCAATGTGAGCCACCTGCCGCATACTCATAACCTGGAGCACAACGCCTATAGCCGGGGACAGCCGCAATGGGGCGCCCATCTGGCTGCTGATCTGGAGCGCATCGTGACCGTGCATGATGCGGAAAACATCGCCGCCGTGATCGTTGAGCCGGTAGCCGCCTCAACCGGTGTACTGGTACCGCCGGTAGGCTATCTGGAACGGTTGCGGGAACTCTGTACCCGATATGGCATCCTGCTGATCTTTGATGAGGTGATCACGGCCTTCTATCGTATCGGCACCGCTTTCGGTTGTGAACGGTTCGGGGTGATGCCGGATATTATCTGCACCGCCAAGGGCATCACCAACGGTGTCATGCCGATGGGGGCGGTACTGGTGGGCAGTAATATCTACGATACCTTTATGCACGGCCCGGAACACATGGTTGAACTGTTCCACGGTTATACCTACTCAGGCCATCCGCTGTCCGCCGCCGCTGCTCTGGCTGTTCTGGACATCTATGCGGAAGAGGACATCGGCAAGCAGGCGCGGGCTGCGGAAGTGGAGTTTGAGCAACAGTTGCACGCGATGCAGGATGCAAAACATGTGATTGACGTGCGCAACTTCGGCCTGATGGGGGCGATTGAGTTGCAATCCCGCCCCGATGCGCCGGGCCTGCGCGGCCTGGAGGCGCATATAAAATGTTTTGAACAAGGATTGATGATTCGCAATGGCATGGATATCTTGCAGTTTGCCCCTTTTCTCACCTCCACACCGGATCTGTTTGAACAGACTTTCAGTACTGTGCGCCGGGTGTTGGAAGACATTAAATAACAGGAGGAATACCATGAGCTCAATACAGGCAGTAACAGATATTCATTCCGGCACGCTTGTCGGTCATTACATCAATGGTGCGGCTGTCACCACCGACGAGCGCACAAGGGATGTTTACAACCCGGCCACCGGCAAGGTAATACGACAGGCGATCATGGCTGGCAAGCCCACCGTTGAACGGGCGATAGCGGCGGCCGAGGCCGCGTTTCCCGCCTGGCGCGCGACACCTCCGTTGAAACGGGCGCGTGTGATGTTCCGATTCAAGACCTTGCTGGAACAGCACGCCGAGCCAATCACGGCCCTGCTGACAGAAGAACATGGCAAAGTCCATGCCGATGCCGGCGGCGAGTTCAGCCGCGGCGTGGAAGTGGTGGAGTATGCCTGTGGTGCCCCTGAGTTACTGAAAGGCGAACACAGCAAATATGTCGGCCCCGACATTGATAGCTGGTCTGAATTGCAACCGCTCGGTGTGGTGGCCGGTATCACGCCATTCAATTTCCCGGCAATGGTGCCGTTATGGATGTATCCGATGGCCCTGGTGTGCGGCAACACGTTTGTCCTGAAACCATCGGAAAAAGATCCCAGCACCGCCATCTACATCGCCGGCCTGCTGGCGGAGGCCGGCCTGCCCGCCGGTGTGTTCAATGTGGTGAACGGCGACAAGGAGGCGGTGGATGTCCTGTTGACCGATGAACGGGTGCGGGCGGTGAGTTTTGTAGGCTCCACGCCAGTGGCCGAATACATCTACCAGACCGGCACCTCGCATGGCAAACGGGTGCAGGCCCTGGGCGGCGCCAAGAACCATGCCGTGGTTATGCCGGATGCGGATATTGATAATGTGGTAAGCAACCTGATGGGTGCCGCATACGGCTCTTGTGGCGAACGTTGTATGGCAATATCGGTTGCGATGTGTGTGGGAGATGAGGTGGCCGATGAACTGGCAGGCAAACTGGGCGAGCAGGTGAAGGCACTGAATATCGGGCCGGGTGAGGAACCTGACAACGAGATGGGGCCGCTGATCGGCAAACAACATTATGAAAAAGTGCTGGGGTATGTGGATACGGGCGTAGAGGAGGGCGCGACACTGGTGGTTGACGGACGCGGGCTCCGTGTGGCGGGGCATGAGGACGGGTATTTTCTGGGCGGTTGTCTGTTCGATCATGTCAAGCCGGGGATGCGTATCTACCGGGAAGAGATATTCGGCCCGGTGCTGTGTATCCTCAGGGTAGAAACCCTGCAACAGGCGATGCAGTTGATTGACGAGCATGAATACGGTAACGGCACCTGTATTTTTACCCGCGATGGCGGCCTCGCGCGTTACTTCACCGATAACATCAAGGTGGGGATGGTTGGCATCAACGTCCCGTTACCGGTGCCGGTCGCCTGTCACAGTTTTGGCGGCTGGAAACGCTCCCTGTTCGGCGATTTGGGTGCCTACGGCCCGGATGCCATCCGTTTCTACACGCAGCGCAAAACAGTGACACAACGCTGGCCTGCTGATGCGGCTGACAAGATGCAGTTTGCTTTTCCGACCAACCAATGAGTTTCATATCGCACTGTTTTCAACTTCCGTAACGCACGGAACGATCATGCAGGATTCTGTGACACAACCCGCCCCGCCGGACGAAAATCCGCTTGTGAATTCGGATCTGGCTCCCACTACCGCTGAGCAACGTAGCTGGGACTGGATCAACATCGCCGCGCTATGGGTCGGGATGGTGGTGTGTGTGCCGACTTATTTGCTGGCATCCGGTTTGATGCAACAGGGAATGAGTTGGTGGCAAGCCGTATTGACCGTGCTGCTTGGTAATGTTGTGGTCATGATTCCGATGTTGTTGAACGGCCATGCCGGGGCAAAATACGGCATCCCGTTTCCGGTATTGTTGCGCACGTCTTTCGGTACAATCGGTGCAAAACTGCCGGCCCTGTTACGCGGTTTGGTGGCCTGCGGCTGGTTTGGTATTCAGACCTGGGTAGGTGGTTTTGCTATCTACCAGATCCTCAATGCCGTGACCGCCAATGCCTTTGTCGGTACACCGTTGCCGCTACTGGATATTGATATTGCCCAGTTGCTGTGTTTCCTCGCCTTCTGGGGCTTACAACTCATCTTCATTGTCAAAGGCACGGAATCGATCCGCTGGCTGGAAACGCTGGCAGCACCTTTCCTGCTACTCACCGCCCTGTCTTTGTTGATCTGGGCCTGGCTCACCGCCGGTGGTTTCAGTGATACGCTGGACAAACCTTCGGCCTTTGTGCCCGGTGGCGAGCGGGAAGGGGAGTTCTGGCTGGTGTTCTGGCCCGGGCTGACCGGCATGGTAGGCTTTTGGGCGACAATGACACTGAACATACCGGACTTTACCCGTTATGTACGCAGTCAGCGGGACCAGTTTTTAGGGCAGGTCATCGGTCTGCCGCTCCCGATGGCGATGATGGCCTTGATAAGCGTATTCGTTACCTCGGCAACGGTAATCATTTTTGGTGAGGCTGTTTGGGACCCTGTTGAGATCGCCGGTCGTCTTGACGGTTTCGGCGTGGTAGTCGGCTTGATCGCGTTGACCATTGCAACCATTACCACAAATCTTGCCGCCAACGTGGTGGCACCGGCCAACGGTTTTTCCAATCTCGCCCCGCGCAAAATATCGTTCCGTCTGGGCGGCTATATCACGGCGGCTGTGGGCATCGCCATTATGCCGTGGAAACTGCTGGAATCGGCGGGTGCCTATCTGTTTGTCTGGCTTATCGGCTATTCCTCGTTATTGGGGCCGATTGCAGGAATCATGATCTGTGATTACTTCTGCATTAGAAGATGCCGGATTGATACCGCTGCGCTTTATGACAGTGCCGGTGCTTATTGTTACTCACAAGGTTGGAACCTGAAGGCCCTGCTGGCACTGTGCCTGGGTGTGCTACCCAATGTACCGGGTTTCTTGCAGGCACTGGGTGTCGTGGAAAATGTGCCAATGTTTTTTGTCAGTCTGTATCACTACGCCTGGTTCGTCGGTGCTTTTATCGCGGCTATTGTCTATTACCTGTGCATGCGCCCGCGTCGGTCACCGGATAGATAATCTCTCTAATCATTCATGCCATGAGGATAAACTGATGGAATTCGCTATTTGTTTCAAAGGTGTCATGCCCCCGGACCGGGCGCGTTCTCTGGTGCGTCAGGCCGAGGCCGGGGGGTTCAGTTACTGCTGGTTTTATGATTCCCACATATTGTGGCGCGATTGTTATCCTGCTATTGCGATGTGTATGGAACACACCAGCACAATGCGTTTCGGCCCTTGTGTCACCAACCCCAATGTCAGGGACTGGTCGGTTGCGGCGAGTCTGTTTGCCAGTTTGTCTTTGCAAAGCAAGGGCCGGTTTGACATAGGTTTGGGGCGTGGCGACAGTTCCATGCGGGTGTTGGGCAGGCCGCCGGCCACATTGGCGCGGGTGGCCGAATTCACCGAAAAAGTAAAGGCGCTGGTCATGGGTGAAACACTCAGTTATGACGGGTGTTCTGAAGATGTACAACTGGAATGGAGCGCGCGCCATCAGATCCCGGTATGGATCGCCGCTTACGGCCCGAAGGCCCTGGCGACCGCCGGCAAATATGGGGACGGGGTAATCCTGCAGATAGCGGAGCCGTCACTGGTCAAATGGTTTGTTGAGCAATGCCGCAAGGCGGGCGAGAAGGCCGGCAGGGATATGTCCGGTTTCAGGGTTATGTCCGCGGCCCCGGCCTATTTCGGTAGCATGGACGAATGTGTGGAGGCAACCAGGTGGTTTCCCGCCATGGTGGGGAATCATGTGGCGGACATTGTAGAAAAGTATGGGACGGATTCAGAGGTTCCGCAAAGCCTGACCGCATACATTGAAAAACGCCGCGGTTACGATTACAGCAAACATGGCCGCAGCGACAATCCCTACCTGGATTTTATCACTCCCGATATTGTGCAGAGCTTCGGTATGCTGGGTAGCGCGGACGATCACATTGACAAGCTAAAAGCCCTGCAAGCCGTAGGTGTGACGCAATTCAACATCTATCTGGATAACGGCAAGGAGGAAGAGATCATCGCCAAATATGCCGAACAGGTGATCCCGGCAATTGCCGCCCGCTAATCGGATGCCTTTCGCCTCTGCGTATAGATCAACCCTGAAAATTCCATCAATTTTATAATGACATACCCGAAGTCATAGCGATGCCTTTTGATTTTTTTCGGGTGAACATGATGATCCAGATGATTATTCTCCCCAAGAGGGAAAGCAAATATTGAGTTGTATCCCAATCTATTCATATCAACAGGTTCGTTTGTTTTTTTATCATGAAAATCATGATTGAACACAGCCGTGCCAAATGCAGAAACCATTGCCGGGACGAGGACATAAAAGAATGCGCTTTCAGGGTTCAGCAAGATAAATACGGAACAATAATGCACCAGAATGGGTAAGTATGAATGTCTGTCAAGCAGGTCAAGTTCCTTGTAACAAAGAAAATCCTTGATACGCTTGTCATCCCTGACGCGGGTTTCTTTGCCTACACTCCAACAACCAATAACGCAGTACCACCAGCTATAAGCCGGGTGAGGGTCTTCAGTATTACCATGCACAAATGAGGCATGATGCCGCCGGTGTATTGAGGCCCACCACAAAGCACCTTTCTGACCAATAGCACAGGCGATCCAGCAAAAAATAAATTGTATGACTCTATTCCTCGCATAAAATGCCTTGTGGCTGAAAAATCGATGCAGGAACACCGTCATAACAGTGGCATACAGGAATGTCACCAACAATACCTTGGCGATAAGCAGGGGAGAGAGGGCATCCACAATCGTTTGCCATTGAAAAATAAGCGCCAGAATAATGTAACCGCCGATATAGGGATAGGCCAGATAGCGAACCAGTGAAGCAGATATATATCTGTAGATACGCCCGGCCGTAACGCCGACACTTGAATGGTCCGCAAGCGGCAAAGTAGTCGCTGGTCGTTTCAATGCTTCCCCTCTGTGCTGTGTGGGTATCACGGTGCCCGGCATTTTATGCAGGTTATGCTACAGGGTCAAGCACCTGTAGCGGATCAGTATTGATGAGACCAAATCAGCAATGGCCCCCCACCAAAGCAGGCTTCGCCTCCTTTGGCTCCCCCTCAAGG